>NZ_MUFE01000006.1:0-216521 GCF_001995415.1 Salinivibrio sp. AR647
GAGCACCTATTTTGTTGGGCGGCGGCATCCCGCTTTTTGGTCAACTAAACGATCAAATAAAACTGGAAAACTCAGAGGCGATTGCTTTTGCAAACGACTTTGTTCAAGTAGTAAAGTACGAAGTAAATTACTTATAACAAGGTGCTGTTGCCGGATTGCATTTCCGCTAGCGCTACAACGCAACCGCAAAGCGCGGCGTTAAGCGTATAGGAGTCATTTTGAGTTACGGGTACAGATTAAATGTAGAACAGCTTCTACTCAAAAATGCAAATAAGAGTTGGTTAGAAGCTGCCAAAAATTTGGTTTCAGTCAGGCACTCTGATCCTGAGACTGCAAAAGACATTACGCTAATGAGTCCAGCGTTCGATGATGAGAAAACAATATCTTTATGTATCGAGTCTGTTTTAGGTTGGGCTATTGCAACTGAAGCATTTGTTAATCTAGCCTGGCAAAATATTCCTAGCACTTCAGGGTTAGATGAAAAGCAATTCAGAGGCACAGTAGATAAAATTAAGTATCTCTGTAAAACAAACGAGATAAATTATGGCTCTTTAAAATGGCGTGATGATCTTGTAGAGTTGTTTAAGTTGAGAGACTACCTAGTACATTACAAAGATCCCATTACATACATTGGTTTTTCTTTTGCTCCAAAATATCAACGAGACTTTTGTCGTAAAAATATGGAAAGATATCAATCATCTATAATGAGCCTAATGGAATTATTAGGCGGAAAGTTAGGTATGGATATCTCTTTTCTAGCTGGGGAGTTCGAGCTTTTCTATTACAGTGAATAACTTGAGAATACGCTTAACAAGCAAATCAACGCGGACTAATAAAGCTTGGCTTGGTTCGCTTCGCTCAAAATTATAGCCAAGCTTTATTAGCCTGTTATTTGGGCGTTAAGTTTCTAGAAAAGTGGTCGGGAAGAAAGGAGATGTAATGAAAAAGATGTTTTTAACTTCATCTTTCGTGGATGTGGCAGATTTATTCGTGGAGTTCGCCGATGAAAAATGTGCAGGAAAAACTGTTACATTCATACCTACGGCGAGTCTTGTCGAAGATGTTACATTTTATGTGGATGCTGGCAAAAAAGCTCTTGAAGAACGCGGGCTAATTGTTGACGAACTTGAAGTTTCAACGGCAACCAAAGAAAAAATAGATAGTACGCTCAAAAATAATGACTATATCTATGTTACTGGCGGTAATACCTTCTTTCTCCTTCAAGAGCTGCAAAGAACAGGCGCGGACACAGTTATATTTGAACAAGTAAATTCAGGGAAAATGTATATTGGTGAGTCTGCTGGTTCCATTGTGCTTTCACGCAATATTGAGTATGTAAAAGAAATGGATGATTTCACTGCCGCGCCGAACATTGGCACGTTTTCATCATTAGGAATGATTGATTTTTATCCGGTTCCTCACCATACAAACTTCCCATTCAAAGAGTCAGTCGAGAAAATCATTTCTAGTTATAAGGACGAAATAGATCTTTGCCCCATTAGCAACACACAAGCGATTGTCATACATGACAATAAATTTGAAGTCTGGGGTGAAAAAACTTAACAAGTTACTGCATTGGAAAAATAACTCGCTGACGCTCGTCATTTTCCGGTGAGTAAAGCGTTAAAAGTCATCGAGTATCGCATGAATAATTGGAAAGCATCATTTTTCGTCACTCTTACACTTCTGGTCGGTAGTAATCTGTTTTGGCTGTATTCCGCAATTGATGCTGGCATTACATATACATATCAGCAAGTAAGCCTAGATGATCTAAATGATGCCCATAGCTTTCTGGGTGATCTTGTTGTAAAAGGTGGCGATGCTGGCATTACATATACATATCAGCAAGTAAGCCTAGATGATCTAAATGATGCCCATAGCTTTCTGGGTGATCTTGTTGTAAAAGGTGGCAAGGATTATTCCCAAAAAGATATTCTGCATTTGGTGCGGCAGTCCTATCCAAATGCATTCATTGTCGAAGATGGCAACAAAATTATCGTAAACAATGTCACGTTCATCTTTGAAGGCGGCAAACTTAGCAAGGTGTACTAGCGTGGAAACTTTTAACAAGGCAAGTCAACCTGACAGCTTACACTCCGTTTGTTTTTATGCGGGAAAAGCATCGCATAGAAACAAACTCCATTACATCTGCAGTTGCTTGCGGCGTTAGATTTCTTGGGAGACGAAGTGGATTACGCAAACCGTGAATGGCGGTATTCATACCGTCGGCTCTTTGATATCTGCCCTGAGAAGAAACTTTCCAAGGTGGTAAGCCAAGTCCTGACACAATACTCGGGTTTGACGAAGGCGTGGGATGTCGAGGCAAACTCTACATGGGTTTGTCGTACATATCTTGCGACAAAGATGATTCTGAACGCTACCGTTCTAACCAATGCGCTCGAACACAGTGAGGAAACAGGCCTTAGGATTGCTAATCCTTACTACGAATACTATGCAGCGTTATCGTTGTTGCGAGCGGTTGTATACACATTGCCCACTGCTGAATGGTCTGATGGTGAACTTATTTCTATCTCTCATTCACGGGCTATCAATTTGGCTTTTGATTGGCTTGGAAAGTTTGATCAAGAGACGGCTAAGCGCCTAAAAGCACTTACACAGCAATTAAAAGCCCAGCGAGAGGTGATCTCATATCGTGCGCCAGCCAGTGGAGATTCGATTCTTGACGTCGAGTATGATCTTTATGAGCTGCTGATTATGCTTTCAGAGTTGGCGCAGTTCAATTCCGAGCTACTTGAACAATCAATTACCAAGAATGCCGACCCATCATCGTTTGTGGTCAAATCAGAGTACATTTCCCAGCTATCGGGATTTGAAATTAAAGGTTTCGCCTTTCACGATTCCGAAGATGCCTATCGACTTGGTTATCTAAAGCGGAAAATGCTACGACCCTTCAACTTGGCGGAAACGATGACCGAAGGCCAAACTGAGGACTTCATTGGCGCGTGGGACGCCGATGAGGAAGGGAAGTTCACGAATGGTAGTCCGTGTGATTGGCAGCAGATCTTTGATGTGCCGTAAGAAATCTAACCAGGCCAAGCACAGCGACAGCTTTTACGTTGCGGCTTCGCCTACACTTCAAAGCTGCGCGTGTTGGCGGCGTTAGGCATTCAGGAGATACCAATGGAATTCGATGTAGGGAAGTGGCTTGGTAAAATACTTTTTGAATCGGGAAACTTTGAAGTTCTATATGAATACTCTTCGAATGAAAAGCACTTGATGGAATATATTGGCAATAGAGAAATAATGGGCTCAAGAGGAACTGAAAAAATTTCAAACTTGCCAAGTTCGTATAAAGATTCGATTGTTGACTCACTCTCTTCATCTGTCAGAGGAGCGTTAGAGACAACGTCTAACAACATGAATGTAATTGCCGTGGCACTCCTAGAGGGAATGATGAAAGAGCTTGCTGTGAGTGTGTTTGTTAAACACCCAGTCAGAATGTATAAATATATTGGCGAGAATGAGGCTGGGTCGGTTTCCTTGAAGTTAATATTAAACGAAGAAACAAAAGAAGCACTGATATTGAATTTAGCTAACATGGCCGCTTCGACTCTTTTGAAAGGGCAGTTTTCTTCTAACATTAAAAACCTCGAAAAAATCACAAAGTCTACCGTACCAGAAAGTCTAAAAAAATGTCTTATAAAAGTAGTTCACCATCGAAATGAATTCGTTCATGAAAGCAAAGCTAAGACATTAACAGACTTAGATGTAAAAAAACCTTTGACGATGTATATGAGTTTTTAAAATGGATGGGAAAAGCAGCTTTAAGTCAGAATGTACCAGTTAATGACCCAGCTAATCTGGTTATTTCAGAACATGCCTAACAAGGTTGTCAACGCGGACAAAAATTGTTGGCTTTTACGCTTCGCTTAACATTTTAGTCAACAATTTTTGCCGGTTAAAACGGCATTATATTGGCATCAAAGTTAGGAGTCAAAATTGTTCGAAGAACTGTTAGAGCTTGTGGAAGAAAAACTCCGAGAAAATGGTAATGATCCTGATTACGAGTCAGTCATTGATTTGGCTGCGTCCGTATTAATTGAAGATACCAATGAGCAAGAAGAAACTAACGTTAAACGTGTTATGTCTGAACATGACGCTTTTATAAATAGAAATCGGGAAAGGTGGGCTTTAGGCTTCACGAAGCTGCATGCATTAAGAGAAACTTGCTTACAGGCTGGTATGAACTTTCAACAGCAATTCATAAAAATCCCTAAATATGAAACTGATGAATTGATTGGCGTTTTTATGCGTCAACATGCTCACGCATGTCGTATTGCTGGGGAAATAATCCACCTTTTAGAAGGTGGATATCCTGATGCTGCTCTGGCTCGTTGGCGTACTTTGTATGAAATGGTTGTTACGTGTCTAGTGATTAAGAAATGTGGACGTGAAGCAGCCATAGATTATATAAAACATGGAATGGTTCAAACTGCGGAAGGAATTGAAGAACACCGAAAAACGGCGGATGCAATGGGGCAAGAAACCTTTTCAGACGAAGAGGCAGAGCTTTACGCTGAGCTTAAACAAGCAATAACTAATGGTGATTCTGGGTGGCATTGGGCTAGAAAACACACTGGTTTTAAGCAAATTGGTAAATTACGTGAATTTGTAGAGCTCGATAAATGGTCTCATAATTATAAGCTAGCTAGCCGTAACGTTCATTCTGACTATTACGAAATGGCTTCCCTATACGCGATGCGAGAAGCGAAACAAGACATGTTGCTTTGTGGTCAATCTAATTCAGGGCTTACAGAACCTGCACACTTTACAGCAATTAGTCTTGCTCAAATTACTTCTGTCTTTTTGACTACCTATATTGAAGACGAAAATAGCGGGCTGGATTACAAGGACTCTGCTTTGTTCATGAAAGTGATAGACAATTATGTAAAAGAGGTTGGAGAGGCATTTTTAAACATCGAAAAACCAATATAACAAAGCAATTTAAGAGGGATTCACAACGCTTGGTATCTTTGCTTCTACTTCAAATTTAGTGTTTATGGCACAATGCTTTAGGTGTGGGTGGTAGCGTTGCTCACCCCTTAATTGGGCGTTATAAATCAAAAGGACATACAGTGGAAAAAAGAGATAGAGTTAGTGAGATTCTTCGGAAAAAAAGTGTTGCTGGTGACTATGGGAACAGCCTCGAAAAAATTTATTCTCGTTTAGATAATCTAAGTGACTTGGAGGTTATCTACTTGGTGCTCAAAGATGACGAGAGTGTAAATGATATCATTGAAAACCAAGGTATTCTAGAAGCTTATTCAGTTATGTTTGAAGGTGCTAAATATATACCTGTCGCCTTGGTTGCTTGTATAGAAAGCTATTTCAGAGTACAAGTGGCTAGGATTGTAGATTCCCATGAATTTTATAAAAACAGAGCTTCTCAACTACAAGTTAAACCAGACTTGAAGACTGCTATCGACCTAGAAGTAAATAAGCTGACGATTGGAGAGTTTATATCGCATTTAGTTAAACTCAATAATATCGACGACATAAATAAGACGATGACAACAATCATGGGTGATGATTTTCTCAAAAATGTTAGTGTTTGGAGAGAATGGTTCGATAATCAAGTTGATCTTTTTAACACATCACACAATGAAAAGTTTGGGTATATGCTTGCTAACTTAAAAAGGATTTTTGAACAACGTAACTTAATTTGTCATGAGTCATATTTTGCACCGGAAACAATAGAACAATTAATGCATACCAAAGATGTTGTTAATTTCATTGGAGCAGCCAATGGTTTTATTGATTCTCATATCAAAAACAAGAAGGCGAGTTGATTTATAACAATGCAAAGCAATTGACAAAATACATGTCACGAATTTTGGTTACAAAAACATAGCATAATGTATTTTGCAACTGTTCTTAGCGTTACATGTTATCGAAATAGTTCGGAATGGGTGCCAATTCGAGCCAGTTTGAGAGAGGTGTCATCGACTTTGTAAATCAAAACTAAATCCGGTTTTACGTGGCAATCTCGATAATTCTGCCAGTTTCCAGACAAAGAATGATCAACGTATTTTTCCGGTAGTGTTTCCCCGCGCTGTAATTGTTTAATGACATGACCGACTTCAACTACATCGGGAATCGAAAGTTTTGCTATTTTCTTGAAGTCCTTTTTAAATTGTCTTGAGTACTCGAGTTTAAGCATTGTCGGTCTTACCGATATTGAATTCTTCGAATAGCTCTTCAATATTGCTGGCGGTATTTGCCTTGCCGGACTCGAGCTCGGAGATGGCTGAGACTGTTGCTGCATTGGGTTGCTTGACTTTAAGCTCAAAGGGTATGCCGCCGTAATTAACGACCGCTTTGGCAAAAAGCTTTATTGCTTGAGAGGGGCTAAGTCCCATGTTCTCGCAAACGTGAGTAAACGCTAACTTGGTGTCGTGGTCAATTCGGGTGCTCAGCATTTCGTTTTTCATAACATCACCAAATGTGTGAATCTGTAATACAATGTGATACAAAGTATAGCAAAAGCATGTAACAATGCCAAGCAGGGCGACCCATTTTTCGTTGTGCCTGCGGCTTCACTACAAATGGGCACCTGTTGGCGGCGTTAAATTCTCAAGGAGCAAATATGAAATATTGGTCGGTTTTGTTGGCATTTCTTTTCTTCAGCGTCGCCGCGCAGGCCAGTATTGAGAAGGAAATCGCTAAATGTGCAGTTAAATCCGGTGATCTAGACCGTCTGTCTTGTTATGACAATTTGGCGAAACGGGAGGGATTGGCAGGTCCACAGGATGAGCCGACGAAAATATCAGGCAAGGGAAATTGGCAGGTATCGGTAAAGACTAACCCCGTTGATGACTCCAAGACAGTGGTTCTGGCGCTTAGAGCAGATAGTGGTAAGTCTAAATGGGGAAAGCCCGTTACTCTGATCGCCCGATGTAAGAGCAATACAACAGAGCTCTACATAAGTTGGAACGATTACCTCGGTAGAAATGCAGAAGTGCTCACTCGTGTTGGCTCCCAGGATGCGGTCACGAAAGATTGGAGCCTATCAACCAACAGCCAGGCGACGTTCCATCCTAGAGGCACAATTAGCTTCATCAAAAACATGATGGAGGCAGATAAACTGGTTGCGCAAATCACGCCCTACAATGAGAGCCCAGTTACCGCCATCTTTGACACGTCGGGACTCGAAAACGCAATCAAGCCGCTACGCGAAACCTGCAACTGGTGACTGGAAGAAATTTAACCAGTGCAGGCAAGGCGACGCCCACTACATTACGCTTTCGGCTCCATTTCGTGGGCGCGCATGCTGCAAGCGTTATGTGATCAATCTAGCATAGGAAAACTACTTTGCGGCAAGAGCTTAGAGATAAAATTGTAGAAGTATGCGATCACAAAATCGCTCAGAAAGGACCGGGGGTTGGCCTGTCGTTTTACGCTTTCTTCAAAAATAAGAATGACCAGCCGGAGGTGCTTATGGAGGCAGCGCGGTGGTGGATCGAAATCCATAAATTAGATCATTTTGAAAAGGCGACGAAAATAAGAGACATGGTGAATTCTGGTGTTTAGCCGTGTTTGCAAATCACATAACAAGTCGCATCAGTACGCGCCTTCGGCGCCGGACGCTCACTACGTTCGTGCCGCTGTGCTCGGGCGTTATGTGTGAGGGAAAAGAGGAATTTGATGCCAAGACCGTTTTTCAAAGACCTGAGCGATAGCGGTTTCCCTGAGAAATGGTTTTCGTTGGTGGGCAATACGTTAATCACTGCAGCCGCTATGGTTTTATGGCGGGAAGGCAGCATGATAGGAGGAATTATTGCAGCCATTAGCTATCTCTGTCTCGCTACACAGCTCACGCACGGTACGCGTACTCAAATTGAGTACTTAAAGAGGATTTATCTTTATCCAAATGCTGGCAAGTTTAGGGCTTGGCTTATAGAGAGCTTGTTCGTGCTTTTCAAGCTACAGGTTTTGTTCGCCCCTATAGGTCTTGTCTGGTGGGCCTATTCAGAGGGTAAAGTACCGCTCTAAGCCAACACCACATAACCAGGCCAATCACGGCGACGCCCACTACATTGCGGCTTCGCCTCCATTTCGTAGCCGCGCATGTTGGCGGGCGTTAAGCGTACAAAATTAGACGACTTGGAGGTAACGGTAGGTATTGAAGCGAGAGCAGTGATCTCGTTCGGATTGGAAGTGAATATTGAAATGAAAGCGAAAGCCATAATGGAGGTAGTCATGGAAAATCTGATCGTATTTACTACATGCGTTTGGTGTGGGGTGGCGTTTCTGTGGGCCTGGTGGGACACTTTCAATCCGAGCGAGAGATCAGTAATTGTGAATTGCCTTCCCGATCCAGGAGAAACGAGAGGAGGTTCGATTCCTTCTCCCCGCACCATAATTTACGTAGCGCGCTTTGTAGCAGTAGCGCTTAACAAGGCCAGTCACGGCGACGGATTTTTCTTTGCGGCTGCGCCTACATTACAATGCCGCGCGTGCTGGCGGCGTTATGTGTATTTCATCCACAGGCCATAGAAGGAGTTCTGATGACTGATCATTTCGGTTCTTGTCTGTGTGGTACCGTGAGCTTTGAGTTAACAGGTGATTTCGATAGCTTTTACCTGTGCCATTGTCAGCATTGCCAAAAAGATACAGGGTCGGCTCATGCGGCAAATCTATTCTCACAGTCAGCTAAATTGGCCTGGCGGTCGGGTGCAGATGCTGTGACGTCCTTTACGCTTCCAGGCACTCGTCATAAAAAAAGCTTTTGTAAGTTGTGTGGCTCAGCATTGCCAAGTACTCAGATCCCAGGATTGCTCGTCGTTCCGGCAGGATGCTTGGATACTGAAATCTCTATGGCGCCAACCGCGCATATCTTTTCATCCAGCAAAGCTGTTTGGGACGAGGGGTTAGGGGACGTGCCAAAGTTTGAGGGGCTGCCAGAGTGAGCTACCATCACATAACCAGTGGCTGTTGGCGGACGAACCTACGCTGCGCTCCGGCACGCCGCAAAGCCAAGCGTTATGTACCTAAGAGGTAACTGGAATTATGAGTGATTTTGTTCGTGAGGTTGGTGAAAACTGGAGTCAGATTGGTGATGGCGCTAGTATAAAACGTCAATCAGCTGGTGCGACGAACCATGTTTTTCGTATCCAATCCTCAGAGACTTATTATCTTAGAAAATACAGTGTTCGCAATGTTGCTAAGATCAAGTTAGAACATGAGCTGCTGAGAAAGTTATCGCAAAATTTGAATACTATAATTGCCCCTGTTTTAACGCGCGATCACCACTCCTTTTGTAAAATAGGTGATGAGTTTTATGCTCTATTTCCTGAAGCAAAAGGAACGTTAATCGAAAAAAGTGCGCTGTCTGCGTCTCATGCTTTTCAGTTGGGAAAAGCCCTTGCTGACCTGCATGTTCAACTCGCTTCTGTGGTTGGAAACGACTTTCCAACAATTGAGCTCTCTTGGGATAAAAGTGCTTGGGTCGATAGACTACAAAAAATAGTCGCCACTATTGAAGCCAATAGTGAGTTTGATACGAATAGCTCGGTGCTACGAAGAGTAAAGCAACAGCGTGATTATCTAGTTAGCTCGGAAGCTACGCACTCATATACCCCGTTAACAAGCAGGCAATTAATCCACGGCGACTATCATCATTTCAATGTCTTTTTTGATTCTAATTGCACAGTAAGCGATGTGATCGATTGGGATTTAGTGCAAAACATGCCTCCTGCTTATGAGTTGGCGAGAGCATGCATGTATATGTTCGATTTGGAGCTTCATAGGTCATTAGCTTTGTTAAAAGGCTATCTGTCTGTCAAGCCTTTATCACGATTAGAGCTTAACGATGGAGCAAAGGCGTGGGCTGTTTACGCTGACCACCATGTGTGGGCTTTGGAGGAAGTATTTTTAAAAAACAATACAGCAGCACAGAAGTTCATACCCAAAAGGGACTTTGTCCCTTTTATGGAGCAATGGTTCCAAATTGAAAGTGCCGTGTTTTGAGGCGGTACATAACAAACGAGTATGTCGTCAATCACTAAATTTTAGCGAGATTTTTATCCCACATCACGCCGTCTCTAAGCATCGAATTTAAGATCACTACCATCTTGCGCACACAGGCAATAATGGCGACTTTTTTCGGCTTTCCAGCGGCGACTAATCGGGTATACGTGGCTTTAAAAACAGGATTACATTGCATCGCAGACATCATCGCCATATACAACACGGTACGAACTTGAGCACGTCCATCTTGGATCACCCGTTTGCCTTTATATCGCCCACTTTCTTTTGTCACGGGTGCAACACCAATGAGAGATGCCGCTTGTTTGTTAGTTATATAGCCCAGCTCAGGGACGTTACTGATGATAGATGCTGCCGCAATGCTGCCAATGCCAGGCACGCTTTGTAAGAGCGTATTTTTAGTCTGATATTCAGGGCATGCTTTATCGCCCACTTTCTTTTGTCACGGGTGCAACACCAATGAGAGATGCCGCTTGTTTGTTAGTTATATAGCCCAGCTCAGGGACGTTACTGATGATAGATGCTGCCGCAATGCTGCCAATGCCAGGCACGCTTTGTAAGAGCGTATTTTTAGTCTGATATTCAGGGCATGCTTCAATCAACTTCACGAGTTTTTGCTCAATGTTGGTGATTTGATTTTTCATCGCAGTGAGCATGGGTTTGATGGTTGAATGCAAGGTTTTGGGCAGTATCTGCAAGCGGTTCTTTTCCATCGTTTGCATAGATAGGAGCTGGTTTCTCCTGATGACTAAATCACTCATTAGACGTATATTTTCCGCCTTGATAATGGTGATTTCAAGCTTAATGGCGTCGCCATAATGTGCGATTAACTCAGCATCTAAGCGGTCATTTTTCGCTCTGCGGCCAATGGCGCCGGCGAAGCGTTTAATGTGCACAGGGTTGGCGCGTACGATGGGTAAATTGGCTTCAATACACGCGAGCACAAAGGGCATTTCTAATCGGCCAGTGGCTTCAATGATGATGCGCTCAGGCTGATATGGCTTGATGATTTTCAATGCATCTTTAATGCCTTTATCAGTGTTTGGCACAGAGAAGAAGTGCGCAGTTGGTCTGACGTAGATGTCGAGTTGCGCTTTGCCGGTATCGACGCCGATGTAGATGTTTTGATTGGATGCAGTATTCATAATAAGCTAACTCTTGTTTGCGTAATACGGGTTCGAGACCCAGTCGAGTATTCGAGTTTGTTGCTTGGAGTTCTAAGGTGCGTTCATGTTTGTTATCGGTCTCTCGACAGAGGAGCCAGCGTTCAATCGAACTGCACATTAGAAAGCTTTAGTTGCAGCTAAAGCCTGGGTCTCACTTTACCCAAATACGAGTGAGATTATCCATACAAACTGTTTAAGAGTGATTCGCAACGCGTGGCATTTTCACTATGCGTTGGATTTAGTGTTTAAGGTGATATGCAGCAGCATCGGTATTGCGTTGCTCACACCTTAACAGGGCGTTAGGCTCATTAAACTCCATAGTAACAAGGAATATTCATGCTTGAAGAAATGATAAAGAAAGCTACTGGAGGAATCGATGGTTTAGTAGATGATCTTGTTAAATCGGCTTCAGACAAAGTAAAAGAAAAGATAAATGAAGCGTTCTCCATTCATAAACTTACCGCTCTAAAAGAAAACATTGGGAGAGTGGGAAGAGTAAAAACAATACTCGATCCAGACTCTATAGTGGATTTAGATAACATATTTTTCGAGGATGCGATTACATTTGAAGAATCAGGTAGAGTAAAAAATGTCAGCTTTTTCCCTTCAAAACAGATTTTAATAGAGGGTGGGCCCGGACAGGGTAAATCACTATATTTAAGATGGCTCTGCCTAAACGAAGGTGCGGGAAGCAACCACATACCTATATTTATTGAATTTCGAAATCTAACCTATCAAAAATCACTTAAGAAGGATCTCTTTCATTCAGTAAGAGATTTTGGGGTTGATTTAAGTGATGATCTATTTGACTTTCTTGCAAAATCGAAAAAAATCGTTTTTATTCTTGACGGGTTCGATGAAATACCAAACTCAGAAAGACTTAGGGTAGCACGCGAGCTAGAAACAATTGCAAGAACTTATCCAGATCTCCGAATTGTCATTTCTTCGAGGCCGGATTCCGGCATGGGAGCATCTGTATATTTTGAAAAGTACACCATAAAAAGACTTTCAAAAGAATATCAAAGAGATTTTGTTAACCACTTATATAAAAATGGCAGTCAGGCGGAGGCCATTAACACTATATTGGCATCTAACAACTTTCTCACTGAGGTAACGAACACTCCTCTTCTGTTGACGTTGTTTACGATAACTTACAACGCGAGGCAGTTTAAGCCGGACAGCTTGGCTGAATTTTACAGCCTGATATTTCCCACAATGCTTTATAGGCATGACAGGCTAAAAATAGGTTACGAGCGAGAAAGGAAGGCGGGTCTAACAGACTATCAAATGCAGAGAATATTTGAGGCATTGAGCTTTATTTCGCTAAAGAGCAATAGCACAAGATTTCCTTCTTCAAAATTTCGCCTCTTTCTTGATAACGCTGCGAAACTGGAACGAATAAACGAAAATCTAGAAGATTTGCTGATCGATGACATCTCCAGTATAACAGCGCTAATTATTAGGGATGGTTTCGATTACTATTCTTTTTCACATAAAAGTATACAAGAATATTTTTCAGCTGTTTTTCTATCTAGATTAAGCGACCAAAGAAAGGTAGCGTTTTACAAACTTGTCATTAATGATTTTGACGAGTATCGAAAGTGGCAAAACTCGTTGGCCTTCCTTAGTACAATAGACGAAAACGACTATAAAAAATACTTTCTTCTTCCCTTCAAGCGCAATGCCTTAAACCTTGATTCAAATAGAAAGGTAAAAATCGACTATAAATCTCTGCTGCGTATGATAGGAGTCGACACAAAAGCCGAGGTCAGTGAAGATGGCAAACTTGTCGAGGTATACTGGGGCGACACTTCGTATTCTGTTGTTTACGAAGAGTATTCTCGATTTACAAGAAGTATGATTTCGAAATACCTAAAGAGAAAGAGGGCGAATATCGCGAACTTTCTCAGCTTTTGTGAGACTGATGATTACGAAAATTATCTACATGAAAACGGCAACTTCATATTCTCTATAGATTCCTTTTTAAAAGGGGAAAAACTTACAAAGGAATCATGCAGCTATTTATCAGAGAAGTTTGAGTTCAGTCCCTTTAAAGCAGAGTTGGATGAGGCCGAAAAAGAACTTTTAGTATCGGAAGTAGCTGCAGATGACATTTTACAATTTTAGCCTAACAAACGCGTCAATTAGGACGCTCGCAAGTTCGCGCCTATTACGCGGGCGTTATGTGTTTTTTAGTTTTTAGTGAAAGGGGGCAGTGGTTGCATCTTGGAGTTATAATATTTGGGGTGGTGTTTATCTCATATATCCTTGTGACAGTGACGTATATTGGATATATAAATTATTTTGAGACATCTAGTAGTATGTTGTCGCACGCTTCATGGATTTGCGCAATTCTCGTTTTATTATGTCTATTGTGGAAAGCTAGCAGCAATCCAAGCCCGCTAGGGAGGGTGAAAAGCTTTTTAATCTTGTTTTCTGTCACTATCGCTATGGCGGCTATGTTTAGAGTCGGGCCAGTAGGAAATGTTGCCGTAGTATCTCATTTGCTTTCAGGTGAGAAAGTAGTTGTTGTGACTAACGTTACTCGTACGAATGATAGTTATTTCATTTATAAAGGATGTCGGGGAAAATTGGAGGCATTTAAAAACTCTATCCTGCGCGACGAAATTTTATGTGGAATTAAGTATGAGGACTGGGAAGAAATTAAGCCTCAAACGCCAATACTACTCGTTGGTAATAAGTCGTATTTTGGTATTAATTTCGAACAATACGCTATATTAACGAAAAACAGCCAGTTCAGGGAGTTAGAAAAAGAAATTGATTCTTTCGGTTTTGTAAATCTAGCTAGCTCAAAAGATAAGCTAAAGGTTAATATGAAAAGACTGACATATAGAAGTTTTGACTAAGTGCATAAAACACATAACAAATAAGAATAAGTGTCGCGCAGCCGACACTTTATTTGGGTGTTGAACAAGCCCGTTGCTTTTTAAGTAAATAGCTCGAATGCGCATAGGTGGGTGCTGCGTCTGGCACTTTTTTCAGCGCGAGCGCAGCCAAGAAGTGAGCAGATAAGACATCACATCAATACGTTACGTTAACGATGTGGTTTTTGTTGGTTTGCTCTCCTGTGTTTAAGTGAACGCCATTCTCCTTATTCTGTTCGCCTTTCGGCTACCTCGGTCGTGTCACGCCCACGCAGACCATGAGCCGCTCCCCGCATGTAGGACAACATCGTGTCGTATGCTGCTCAGGGGCCGCCTCAACGGGCAAGGTCTGGTGTGCCATGTGAAGCAACATACGTTGAATATGGTATCGCTTGTGTTTGGCGCTGCCATGCAATAAACCATAGTCACGCACGCGTTGTAGCCCTTTGGGTAAGACATGCTGAAGTATTAACATCAGAAACTGATTGGTAGGCAACGAGCGGGTCGCCGATTGATTTGTCTGGCTGTCGGTGTACCGGAAGGTCACTGATGGTCACTGATGTCGATGATATCTTTGTCGGGTGTGCGGATAAAGATACTGTTTATTGCCCTTGTGCCAGGGGGAGAATCGAAGAATGCGGCGATACGTCGAACGGCACGGGAATAAGCATCAATGGTAGCGGGGCGTTTGCTTTGAAGCGTTAAGTTGTCGAGGTGCTGTTGATAAAGGGCATCGAAGTGGCGTTGTTGTAGAGGGGGCATGGTGTTTCTCCTGTCTACTGCTGATTGGCAGAGTAGGAAGAAACATAGGCGTTATACGCCAAAGATTGGGTTCACATCTATACTCTTATGCAAGATTCTGATGATCTGGATGTTTTGGCTACCAATTTGTTGATAAAAAATAACATGGCTTCCTTGTGGAAATTTTCGGTAGCCATCTCTGATTTCATCACAAGTTTTACCAATATCAAGATTTTCAGCGAGTAGCCAAAATGATTCATCGAATTGTTTGAGGTAAATATTACGTTGCTCGCGGCCCCACCTGCGGGAGGTAAACAAGGCAATGTCTTTTAAATCAGACTTTGCCTTGTTGGTTAGTTGAAATGGTTTCATTTTCCCTCTTCGCTATCTAGTTCACTGATAAACGAATCGAGGTCATAATCAGCCATACCACTTTCTTCACCTTCAACGAGTAGTTGTCGTAAAGTGTTTATTTTCGTTTCTTGTGTTTCGAGTAAACGTAGACCGGAACGAATTACTTCACTTGCTGAGCCATAGCGTCCACTTTGGATTTGGTTACTGATGAAGCTATCAAAGTGTTCGCCGAGAGTGATGCTAGTATTTTTAGCCATTGCAATCTCCTAATACCAAATAATACCTAATTATGGTATTAATTTGAGGTAATCGCAAGTGGCGCACAACAAACGAGAATAGGTGTCGCGCAGCCAAGAAGTGGGCAGATAGGCTGTCACGCCCACGCAGACCATGAGCCGCTCCCCGCATGAAGGGATAACATCGTGTCGAATGCTGCTCAGAGGTCGCCTCAATGGGCCAGATCTGAACAACTATCCTGACATCGGGAGATTCAGTGCTGTCCATATTGTGGTGAGAAGTTAGAACGAGAACTTACCCAGCAAAAGCAACCTTACTATTACCATTTCGACGCCTGCTAATTAGGCTGTTGATCTATGTTTTTTTAGTACGTCGTCAATCACTCGTTTTTGGCGAGGTTTTTATCTCACATTACGCCGTCTCTGAGCATTGAACTTACGATCACCGTCATATTACCAACGGTGCAGGTTCATTCTTTTAATGCGATTTATTACGCAGTTTGGATCGCCTGCTATCGAAGAAGGACGATGAGGCTCAGTCAAGCCTGAAGTGATGACTTTGCCTTAAATGAACACAATTGATAGGGAATAGAGAGTAAACCTGATATGATCCATGTCTTCCAGTTTTCACGTTGATAGCACTGGATTTACCTAAGACTAGGAACTATTTTGACCAATAATGACATTTTACGCCGTGTACGCTATACATTTGATTTAAAAGATAATGTAACAACTGAGATCTTCGCTTTAGCCGATTATACAGTGACCAATGATCAAGTCAGTCGCTGGCTGAAAAAAGAAGACGATGAATATTTTGTTAAACTTAGCGATACAGAACTAGCGATATTTCTGAATGGCTTTATCAATCTTAAACGTGGTAAACGAGACGGTGAGCAGCCTAAGCCAGAGCAAAGGCTAAGTAATAATATCGTTTTTCAAAAATTACGCATTGCTTTGAACTTAAAAGCAGAAGATATTTTAGATATTCTGCAGCTTGCCGATTTTCGCTTAAGTAAGCATGAGCTCAGTGCCTTTTTCCGTAAACCGGATAATAAGCACTATAAAGAGTGCAAAGACCAAGTGCTGCGAAACTTCTTATCAGGCCTCCAGCGTCAGTTACGTCCAAGTAGTGACCAATTCGATGTGGAATAAGCGATAACACTGTCAAATAGCTTCCTCATCTGCGTGCCTAGCAGCATGAGGATGACTATTTACCAGAAACACGTATAAAAGGAATGTTTGTGTGAAAAGTAATTGTGTTCTATTTTTAACATTCACAGTAATGCTGCCATGTTTTAGTACTGTGGCTGCAGAGCTCCCCATTAAAAAGCAGAACCTAATGGGGCAGTGGACATGCTCGTTTACCATGCAAGGTGATAAAGTCTACAAAGAGCAATGGACATTAAAAGATAACAACGCGTTCTCACTACAAGGACGTGTTGAATATTTTCTTGGCGAAAAGAATGCGCACTTTTTATATGATGCGACAGGTGAATGGGAGTTAATCAACGAGACAATTAAGTTGGTTTACAATCCGTTTGAGTTTCAGAGCAAAGACAGCTTCAGTCAAGATTATATCTCCGATATTGAAACCGTATACATTACACCGGCATGGAATGGCACACGACGATTTCAGTACGACGTTGAGGCATTGTCAGCATCACGTATGCAAATCGGCGATGACTACGATAGCTGGCAATGTAAAAGAAACAAACGTGCGAATTAAACGGCTAAAACTACTTTGTTGATAACTCGCGCAACGTGCCAAACCGCGAATTAGGTAGAAAGATCAAGGATGCTAATGAATACAGAACAACAGGAATACTTAAACGCCTACCTTGCCACTTTAAGTGACGAAGAACGTCAGGCCGTGCCTGAAACCATTGCCGAGTACTTTTGCGCGGATGAATACAACGCCAATGAATGCGCTCGTTTGATTGACCAAGGCATTAAACGCGCATCGTGCAGCTTAAAAGCCTGCTATGAGATAGAAAACGAGCCCTACCCACAAGTGGGCCGTTTAACTGTGGTGCTTAACTGGGCGCAGCAGCCGGTTTGTATTATTAAAGTGACTGAAGTGAGCGAGTGCCCGTTTGATCAAGTGACTGCTGAATTTGCCGCTGCGGAAGGTGAAGGCGACAAGAGCTATGCGTGGTGGCGGCAGGCACATCTTACGTTTTTTGAGCAGGAAGGGCGAACACTCGGCGTGCCGTTTACAACCCAATCCCCTTTGGTGTTAGAGCGCTTTGAGAAAGTCTATCCGCTTGATAACCATGATACTGAGCAGGTAAGCGCATGATAAAACAAGTCGGTCAAACATCCATCCAACCCGAACACTTGGCCCGCTGTCACTGCGGGGCGGTTGTGTTAAGCGAATAACCACTAAACATGTTCTTTAAGTTGTACATGTCTGGTTTGTTGCTCTATACTTCTATGGTGTACGAATAGGAGTGATCCGATGAAAATTATTTCGTTTACTGAAGCGAGAAATGGCCTCAAAACGGTATTAGATGGAGTGGTTGATGACGCTGATACCGCTGTCATTACCCGACGTGATGCAGAGGATGCGGTGGTGATGTCGCTTGATTACTACAACAGCCTTATGGAAACCGTCCATCTGTTGCGCTCGCCCGCCAATGCTGAGCACCTAAATCGCTCCATTACTCAGTACAAGATGGGGAAAGCGATGGAGCACGCGTTAGTCGATGACGATGAGTAGTCGCTTACTTTGCTGGACGGATGATGCGTGGCGTGACTACGTTTACTGGCACAGTCAGGATAGAAAAACACTCAAGCGAATCAACAAGCTTATCCTCGATGTAAAACGAACGCCATTCGAGGGAATAGGTAAGCCCGAAGCACTAAAAGAAAATCTGACAGGCTTTTGGTCGCGGCGTATTGATGATACCAATCGGCTGGTTTACGCCGTGGATGATACGTCTATTACGATCCTATCTTGCCGGTATCACTATTAGTCACCTAGCGCCTGCGGTGCACAATGGCACAATGAAGGTACGAGGCGTCATGTTCACCATCCTCAATAAAAACTACTCCTTATAACGCCTCCGGATAGTGTGTTTTCAGTAATTCGTCGACCACCGCCAGGTTCTGACCGAGCTTTCTTAGTGCCAGCAGGCGTGTTTTGCTAAATTTAGCGTCTTTAGGTACCAAGCGCATGATGTAGGCCGCGCGTTTGCCGTGGTGCACGTCCTCTGATTTATGGAAAAAAGCATTACAAAACAGCAGCGCATCACCTGCATCTAACGCAGGGGTCACTTTGCCTTTCTCCATATAATCATACTCTTGCTGGGTGATTTGAAACGGTGGGTGCTCGGGAACCGACGGGTCGGCAATGCGCACCAGTGAGTGTAATTGGTTGGCTTCGCGAATCAGCGACAGACGCACTGCGCCTTCTTCCATCACAATAGATAACTGCCCTGAGCCGACTTCTTTCACAGGCGTCAGCGGGATCCATACCGTGAGCATATCCTCTGGCCGCTCCATAAAGCCAATCGAGTCAAAATCGGTATGAAAAGGAAAGCCTTGATCCTCAGGCGTTTTCTCCAAATATAAGTCAGCCAAAATACGATAGTCTGGCAGCAGCGCCTCAATGGTGTCGGCGATGTTGAGATCTGGGTCGCGGAATACCATGGGTCCATAGATCGCTTTTTTGTAGATGTCGGCATACCACGTTTGTCCATTGGGCATGGCGTCGAGTTTGGCAGCGAGAGCCGTTTGTGTCTCTTGGCTCAGTACGCCAGGGACTACTTTGCCGTGATGGGGAGAGAGGTTGTCGAGAAAGTCGGGGCGAGCTGGCATAGAAGCTCCTAGTGTAGATATGGGAATCGAATGCGTTGTGATCCCAAGTGTAGCAATTCAGTGAGTCAAACACATAAACTCCCTTCTATCTTAGAGCCTTGGTTCGTCAACACGGTCAATTTAGCGTAGGATGCCAGTAATCCAGTCACATGTAGCTGTTTATGACTATTGAAGTAACAAACGTGCCAACCTCCGATGTTACCTGCGCGACGTGTAAAGCGTGTTGCTGTCGCTTAGAGGTGATGCTGATTACCGATACCGGTGTACCGAGAGAGCATATTGAAATCGATGCTTGGGGCGGAGAGGTAATGAAACGGCTTGACGATGGTTGGTGCTCGGCGGTTGATCGAGACACGTTTATGTGCACGATTTATGAAAATCGGCCTTGGATTTGTCGAGAGTTTGAAATGGGCTCAGATGAATGCATCGATGAGCGTAAAAACATGTAACCACGATTCACCGTGAAAAAAGAGGGCCTGTTGAACAAACAGGCCCTCTTTTTTTATTTTTTGATCGCGCGAGGGCGGCCGTTCTCATCAATGGCAACATAGTTAAATGTTGCATGACTGACCTTATTACGATCACCAATTTCATCATGGCTGACGGGCTTAACCCATACCTCGAGTTCAATGGTTATCGACGTATTGCCGATACGTTGGCAGGTACCGTAGCAGCAGACCACATCGCCGACGCTCACCGGTGATTTAAAGGTAATGTCATTGACTGAGACAGTCACAACGCGACCGCCTGAGATTTCTTTCGCCAAAATGGCGCCGGCCAGATCGAGCTGAGACATAATCCAGCCACCAAAAATATCACCATTGGCGTTAGTGTCCGCAGGCATCGCTAATGTACGAAGCAGCAGTTGGCCGCGTGGGCAGTTGTTTTTATTGTCAGACATGGCTCTCTTCACATCTTATTGAAAAGGGGCAATGCGCCCCTTTTTTACAGTACAAGATAAGAATTGTGACCGCTAACACAGCATTCGGGCAAGTTTTTATTGGTCCGATAAGCGTTAAACCCAATCCCAGCCGAAGACCAACAGCATTAAAATGGGGCAAATAACACGCACATAGCCGGGCCAAATTTTCCAGAACCAGGTGTCGCCCAGTTCAGGACTGCCTTGCACCAACTCTTTTAATATTTCGTTGCGGTGCCATAGCCAACCGGCGACAAGCGCAAACAGTAGACCGAGAATTGGCTGTGCGTATTCGGTGGTCACGGTGACGACCAAGCCAAACAGCTCGCCAAAGTTGTAGACGATGATGGCCGAGGCGGCGGTGATCAGGCCTCCTATCCACCAGACCGCTTTTTCTCGTGATTGTTTCAGCTCTTCGGTCGCACAGGCGACAGGCACTTCAAGCATGGAAATCGCCGAGGTGAGTGCCGCAATCACCATGAGCAGGAAGAAGGCAAAACCGATGAATAAGCCAGCCGAGCCCATGGTGTCAAACATGGCCGGTAATACGCTAAATACCAGGGTGTCGCTGCTCAGCAATTCGCCCGCTTCACTGTATATCGCCACCCCATTGTGCTGTGCCACAAACATGGCGGGCATGATCAGTAGCCCCGCGGTAAAGGCAATGCCCGTATCGAGTAGCGCAACTTGCGCGGCCGTTTTAGGAATGCTGGCAGATTTGGATAAGTAAGAGCCGTAGACCATCATCACGCAGACACCGAGCGATAACGAGAAGAAGGCTTGCCCCATGGCACTCACAACCAGGCTAGGTGACAGGTGTGACATATCGGGGATCAGGTACATTTTTAAACCGTCGATCGCACCCGGTTGGAACAAAATGTACACCACCATGACCACGAACAACAAAAACAGGACGGGCATAAGGCGGGATGACCAACGTTCAATACCGTTAGCAATGCCATTGCGCACAACCAGGATGGTCGGCACCATAAAACACAGCATCAATACCAGATTTCGGGTATCGCTAAATGATTCTAACCAGGTTGCTGTTTCGGTAAAGCCCAATGCGGTGAGTAAAGGCGAGACCATAAACCCGACCAGCCAGCCAGCGACAATGGCATAGAAGCTCAGAATACCCGTCGCTCCCAGCATACCGACTAAGCCGAGCAGGCGGCCCAACCACTTGTGTCCGCCGGCAACCGACGACAAAGAGCGAACAGGGTTGGCATTACCGTAACGACCAATAGTGAGTTCTGCTATTAAAAGAGGGTACGCTAGGATAAAAACCATTAGCAGATAAATGAATAGAAAAACGGCGCCGCCGTTAGAGGCGGTTTGGGTAGGGAATCCCCAAATGTTGCCTAGCCCAATGGCTGAGCCTGCTGCCGCCAAAATAAACCCAATGCGGGATGAAAATTGTGCGCGTTGTGTGTTTGCCATACCTACTCGTTATCGTTTGCGATAATTAATTGATTTTTTTTAACGACACCTCAGGATGTCGTCGTTGATGAAACTGTCAAAGGTGTAAACTTTTTATTACGAACTTGGATGAGTGATTCCCAGCTCAAAGACTCGTAAGTAAAACAGTTTATGCGTAGAATTTGAAGATCTTGCCGTATGTAATGCCTAAAATAAGCATAATTTCCCCATATTCTTCCTGCTCGTGATGACTTCTTCGACAGTGATAAGCGCGATTCGCTACCTATAGTGAGTATCACAGTGACTTTCTCTGCTGCAATCACTGATTTAACAATCTAGTAACATTGCGATGAGTTGTCACAATAATATGAATGACTGCGCTAAGATAAGCGCCAATGATGTGCGTTAACTCACTGTCGAGTCTGATTGTGTCGTAACCTAAAGACAAGGCGTTGCTTGCACCCGCTCAAAACCTAGGCAGAATGGAAGAGCTAGCGGGTTAACCCTTTATTAATGACTATCAAGGTGTGCACTTGGGCATGGAAAAAGTCTACGAAATCCTTACCGTACTGTTGTTGTTACTGTACTGGCTAACAATTGCGGGTGTAACGATACGCGTGGTATTCAAGCGACGCGCACTGGGCGTGTCGATTGCTTGGCTGATGATTATCTATATTCTGCCGATTGTGGGGGTGATTGCGTACCTGCTTTTTGGAGAATTGAACTTGGGGAAAACCCGAGCCGTGCGGGCGAAAGCGATGTTTGAGCCTTATCGTCAGTGGCTGTTAAGTTTACAAGCGTGTCCCGCGCACCGTCCCCATCATATTAATGAGCAATCCCACCATGTGAACCGGCTCTGTCATGCTCGAATTGGTGTCCCTGAGCTCACGGGCAATCAATTGGCGTTGAAAACGGAACCGGCAGAGATCCTTAAATCTGTGGCACTCGACATTCGTCAGGCGCAAAAAAGTGTGGATATGGTGTTTTATATCTGGCACCCGGGCGGGCACGCTGATGAGGTGGCGCAGGCGGCGTGCGATAAAGCAAAACAGGGCATTCCAGTGCGGATCATGTTGGATTCTGCTGGGAGCAAAGCTTTTTTCCGTAGTAAATGGCCTCATGCGATGCGCGAGGCCGGGGTTGAGCTGATAGAAGCACTGGCGGTGAACCCGTTCAGGATGTTCTTTCGTCGCCTCGATATTCGCCAGCATCGTAAAGTGGTTATTATCGATAACCAACTGGCTTATACCGGCTCGATGAATATGGTCGATCCACGATTTTTCAAGCAAAATGCGGGTGTTGGTCAGTGGGTCGATGTGATGGTTCGCGTGTCGGGGCCGACGGTATCGGTGCTTAGCAGCGTATTTGCCTGGGACTGGGAAGTTGAAACCGGCATTCGTGACCTGCCCAGTGCGCCCGAATGCTTGATGATAGAAGATCATCAACATGCCAATCATGCCGTACAAGCGATTCCGTCAGGGCCTGGATTGCCTGAGGGAATGATCCAACAAGTGCTCACCTTGGCCATTCACCAAGCGGAAACCAGTATTACGATTACCACGCCTTATTTAGTCCCCAGTGAAGGCCTGATGGTCAGCCTGCAAACCGCGGCGCAACGCGGTGTGAAAGTGACGATCATTGTGCCGGAAAAAAATGATTCGCTGATGGTGGAGTGGGCGAGTCGCTCATTTTTTGAGGACTTGATGTCAGCGGGGATAAACATCTATCGCTTCAGCGGTGGCTTATTGCATACCAAGTCAGTGCTTGTCGATGAGCAGTACTGCTTAGTGGGAACGGTAAATCTTGATATGCGCAGCCTATGGTTAAACTTTGAATTGACTTTGACTGTCGATGACCCTGAATTTTGTGCTGCTATTAACCAATTACATCAGGATTATCTGGCTCAGTCTTCGCGCGTGAACCCTGAGAGCTGGCAACAAAGGCCGGTTTACCTCAAACCTATCGAGCAGTTTTTTTATATGTTTAGTCCGCTGTTGTAAAAAAAGCCCACCATGGCACGACTTGCCTGGTGGGCTTTTTGCTATCGGTACTGATGACGACAAGCGACTGAAAGCTACGAGGCGTGTGCTGTTGCCGCTTTCATGGCTCGGACAAACTCAGTAAGGGCGTTGAGCATAGTCGGCACGTCGTGCTGATGGGTTTCAATAATTTTCACCACCGCTGAGCCTGATATTGCACCGGCGGCTCCGGCCACAATGGCTGCCTTGACTTGCTCAGGGCTTGAAATACCAAACCCAAGTAGCGGGCGCGGTGCTTGATGATGAAGTAGGGTGCCTAGCAAGTGCTCGACCGGTGTGCCGGCTTTGGCTTCCGCACCTGTTACCCCGGCGCGCGATACCAAATAGGTATAGCCACGACCCAGCTCGGCCACTTTGGCGAGGGTTTTATCGTCCGCATTGGGTGGGGCAATAAAAATCGGATCGATACCGTGCGCTAGGGCGTGATCACGAAAGGGGGCAGATTCAGAAATCGGGGCATCGGCGATAAGCACCGAGTCGACGCCAACCTCAGCGCAGCGGGTGTAAAATGTTTCGATACCCCGAGCATAGACTAAGTTAGCGTACATTAATAACCCAATGGGAATCGTGGGGTGCTTGGCACGAATGGTCGCTAACATGTCAAAACAGGTATCGGGTGTAGTGCCGGCTGCCCGCGCTCGGATGGTGGCGTCTTGAATGGTCGGCCCATCAGCGAGCGGATCGGAAAATGGCATGCCGAGCTCTAGGGCATCCGCGCCACCTTCAATCAAGGCATCGACCACGGCGAGCGATTGCTCAGGATTCGGATCCCCCAAGGTCACAAAGGGAACAAAGGCGCCTTGCTGTTTGGCATCCAAGTTTGCAAACATTGATGAGTATCGCGTTGATGATGCCACCATTACAGCTCTCCTTTGCCTTCTAAAATCTCATAAACCGAAAAAATATCTTTGTCGCCTCGGCCCGATAAATTAACCACCAATATCTGCTCTTTATTGGGGTCGGCGGCGATCATTTTTTGCGCGTGTGCCAGGGCGTGGGCGGTTTCTAATGCGGGAATGATCCCCTCATTACGCGCCAGTGATTGAAAGGCTTCCAGCGCCTCGTCATCCGTGGCCGCCGGGTATTCAGCACGACCAATGGCGTTGAGGTGGGCATGTTGAGGTCCCACGGACGGGAAATCTAACCCCGCAGACACGGAATACGACTCTTCTACTTGGCCATATTCATCTTGCATTAATGGCGATTTCATCCCAAAGAAAATCCCGGGCTTGCCGTGTTTTAGGGGTGCGCCGTGCTGATCGGTATCGAGTCCTTTACCGGCCGGTTCCACGCCAATTAAGCGCACGTCTTTGTCTTCAATAAAATCAGCAAACATGCCAATGGCGTTTGAGCCGCCGCCGACACAGGCGATCACCGCATCGGGCAAGCGGCCTTCTGCGCGCAGGATTTGTTCGCGGGTTTCTTCACCAATAATGCGTTGAAACTCGCGCACAATGGTCGGGAAAGGATGAGGGCCGGCCGCGGTGCCGAGCAAGTAGTGCGCGGTATCATAGTTGGCAGACCAGTCGCGCATCGCCTCGTTACAGGCATCTTTGAGGGTCGAAGAGCCCGCGTGCACGGGGATCACCGTTGCGCCCATCAGCTTCATGCGAAACACATTGGGGCTTTGACGTTCAACATCCTTGGCACCCATATAAATGCGGCATTTTAGCCCCAACAGCGCACATGCGAGTGCGGTCGCTACGCCGTGTTGGCCGGCGCCGGTTTCGGCAATAATTTCTGATTTTCCCATGCGCTGAGCGAGCATCGCTTGGCCAAGCACTTGGTTGGTTTTGTGCGCGCCACCGTGGAGTAAATCTTCACGTTTGAGATAGAGTTTAGTCTTGGTGCCCTTGGTAAGATTACGGCATAACGTCAGTGCGGTGGGGCGTCCCGCGTATTCTTGCAATAGACGAATATAGTCGTCTTTAAAGGTGGGATCTTCTTGCGCATCAATAAACGCTTGCTCGAGTTGATCGAGCGCAGGCACCAAAATTTGTGGCACGTACTGGCCGCCAAATTCACCAAAGTAGGGGTTAAGCTTGCTCATAATAATCCTTTTACGTCTTTAATTTGGTGCCGAGGTGCGTCGTTCACCCCGGCGTAATCACTCATCTCTGGACAATTAATAACGGCGTAGGGCACGAAACGCCGCGTTAAGCTTGTGGGCGTCTTTCACACCGGGCGCATGTTCGACGCCGGAGTTAAAATCGAGCCCTAAGCAGCCTTGTGCAGCGGCCTTTGCGGCATTGTCGGGCGTCAAGCCACCCGCGATCATCACTTTGTCTTTGGCCGCTTTTGGGATCAGGTGCCAATCAAAGGTTCTGCCGGTGCCGCCAGATTGCTGACCGACTCGGCTGTCGATGAGGTGGCGGTCTGCGTCGACGCCGTCTAACGCTGGGGCGACATCAGACACACCGTGCGCTTTCCACATTTCACAGTGGGTCGGAAGCCTTTCGCGCAGGGCTTGTAAGTACGCAGCATCTTCATCGCCATGTAATTGCACCGCGTGTAGGTTGAGCTGATGGGCATGCGCTGCGACTGTCTCTATTGCGTGGTTTTGGAACACGCCCACATAGCGAAGCGGCGCGCCTTGCTGTACACGTTCGGCCACGGCTGGGGTTACCGCGCGCGGCGAGTGTTCAACAAAAATGAGCCCGCCATAAACCGCGCCCGCGTCATAGGCGGCGAGGGCATCATCGGCTGAGGTTAACCCGCACACTTTGTTATCGCCCAAGATCACTTTACGTAGCGCAAGCGTGAGATCGGGCTCTGCCATTAAGGCACTGCCAATCAAAAAGCCGTCGGCGTAATCGGCGAGGTCGCGCACATGGCGGTGGCTATGAATGCCACTTTCTGAAATCACGATCGCTTTTTCCCCCACTTGCGGCGCTAAGCGTTTGGTGCGATCGCGATCAATACTTAAATCGCGCAAATTACGGTTGTTAATGCCAATCACCACCGCCCCTAAGGCATTGGCCCGCGCCAGCTCGTCTTCGGTACTCACTTCGGTGAGCACCCCCAGCTTTAAAGACTCGGCTAAATCGGCTAGCTCACGGTATTCGGCGTCGTCGAGCACTGACAGCATCAACAAGATCGCATCGGCTTGATAATGACGCGCGAGGTAAATCTGATACGGGTCGATAATAAAGTCTTTACACAGCACCGGCGCATCAACTTGGTCACGCACGATGGGGAGAAAATCAAAACTGCCCTGAAAGTAGTCTTCATCGGTGAGTACCGAAATCGCCGTGGCGAATGGCTTGTATGCTTGCGCAATGGCTGCTGGATCAAAATCGTCTCGAATCACCCCTTTCGAGGGCGAGGCTTTTTTGCACTCCAAGATAAACTGCGAGCCCGGTGCGGCTAACGCAGCACGAAAATCACGATCGCTCGGCGTCAGTTGGTCGACAAAGCTTTCTAACGGCTGGGCTTTTTTGCGGGCGGCGATCCAGCGTTTTTTGTCATCGACAATGCGGCCTAAAATGGTGTCGTTGAGGGCTGACGTGGTCATACTGCGCTCCTTTGTGCTAACGCTTGCATGATGGTGTAAGGCTCGCCCGACGCCATCACGTCCAAAGCCTGTTGGGTATTTGCTTTCAAATCTTCTTGTCCGAATAAGCGTAGCAATAGGGCGACATTGACCGCTACCGCCGCTTGCTGGGCATCTGTGCCTTTACCTTGCAAAATCGCGCGGATCATCTCGCGGTTTTGCTCGGGCGTGCCCCCGGCAATGCTGTCCAGCGGGTATTGGGATACACCAAAGTCGCTGGGGGTCAGGGTATAATGCTCAATCTGCGTTGGCGTGATTTCTGCCACCGTCGTAGGGCCATGGATCGCCACTTCATCCAGGCCGTCACCGTGAACCACGGCCGCGCGCGTCATGTTGAGGTTTTGCATGGTTTGCGCAATTGGCGCCACCAGTGCTTGGTCGTACACGCCCATTAGCTCAATACTGGGCTTGGCTGGATTAATTAACGGTCCAAGCAGGTTAAAGATGGTGCGTGTTTTCATGGCTTGGCGCACGGGCATCGCATGGCGCACACCGGTATGGTATTGCGGGGCGAATAAAAAGCACACGCCAAGTGTATCCAGTGCCGCACGCGCTTGCTCGGCAGGCATGGCCAAATCAATCCCAAACGCGGCGAGTAGATCCGACGAGCCGGATTTGCTCGAGACCCCGCGATTGCCGTGCTTGGCGACTTTCACGCCACAGGCAGCGGCCACAAATGCGGCGGTGGTAGAAATATTAATGGTGTTCGCCCCATCGCCACCCGTGCCGACGATATCGGCAAACGGATAGCTGGGACGTGGAAAAGGCTCGGCGTTATCGGTGAGTGCCTTCGCGGCGCCGGCGATTTCTTCGGGGGTTTCCCCTTTAATCTTCAATGCGGTTAACGCGGCGGCTAATTGAGCAGGCTCGAGCTCGCCTTGAATAATGGCGCTAAATAGTTGTTCACTTTGCGTTTGGCTGAGCGACTGCTGTTGGTAGAGCGCTTCTAGTAGGTGATCCACGGTTGCTTGATCCATCACTGCATTTAACCTCGATGTGTCTGTCCTGACGTCCGTACTTATTGGTGCTGTACGTGTTGTATCTCTATTCGTTTCTTTATTTATTGGTTTGTTTAGCTATTAATCACGATTGCCTTGGTAAAATTCACTCGCCCAATCAATGGTGTGGGTGAGTAGCGCGGCCCCTTGCGCGGTTAAAATCGATTCGGGGTGGAATTGATAACCGACTACATAGTCGGTGTTGTTAACCACGGCCATCACTTTCTGATCTTTGCCATCAAAGGTTGTGGCGATGACATCCAAGTTGGCAGGGACATCAGTGGCAACCAGTGAGTGGTAACGGGCGACGGTTAATGGTGAGGCAAGTGGACCAAATACCGCATGTTGCTGGTGGTGCATGGCTGAGGCTTTGCCGTGCATAATGGTGCCGGCGCCTGCCACTGTGCCGCCGTAGGCTTCAACGATGGCTTGCTGGCCCAAACAAATCCCCAACATCGGCACGTGGCCGCGTAAGGCCTCAATCAATGCGGGCATGCAGCCGGCATCGGCGGGTGCACCCGGGCCGGGCGAGAGCACCAGTAGCGGCTGGGGCAGGGCACGAATGTGGCTGACAATGGCATCAGCATCTAAATGGTGCCGGAACACCGTGACCGGGTAACCCAATGCGCGAAATTGATCCACTAAGTTATAGGTAAAGGAGTCCATGTTATCGAGCAAGACAATGTCCATTTTCGGGGTGCTCATGGTTGGCCTCCTTGGTGAGCAGCTTGAATCGCATGGATCACGGCTTGCGCCTTGCCGCGGGTTTCGTCCGCTTCCGCTTGTGGGTCAGAATCAAACACCACGCCTGCGCCGGCTTGCACGGTAGCAAGGCCGTTTTCAACGTAGGCGGAGCGGATCACGATGCAGGTGTCCATGTCGCCTGAACCGGTAAAATATCCCACCGCACCGCCATAGCTACCGCGGCGGCAATGCTCGGTATCACGGATCAGTTGCATCGCTCTAAGTTTCGGTGCACCGGTGAGCGTGCCCATGTTCATACAGGCTTGGTAGGCATGCAGCGCGTCAAGATCGGGTTTAAGTTGACCCACCACCCGAGAGACTAAGTGCATGACGTGGCTGTAGCGGTCCACTTTGAGCAAATCGGCCACGTGACGGCTGCCGGGCGTGCTAATGCGTGCAACATCGTTACGGGCCAAATCGACCAGCATCATGTGCTCAGCATTTTCTTTTTCATCATTACGCAGCTCAAGTTCAATTCGGCTATCTAAGTCGTGATCAATGCTGCCTTGGGCCGTTTTTCCGCGTCGACGAGTACCGGCAATAGGGTAAATTTCGACTTGATTGGTCGTTTGGGTATATTTGAGTGCGCTTTCTGGTGAGGCACCAAATAAGCTGAATTCGCTATCGCGCAGATAAAACATATACGGGCTAGGATTGCCGTGTTTCAGCGCGCGATAGGCATTGAGCGGCGACGGGCACGCGAGTGTAAAACGGCGCGAGGGCACCACTTGAAACACATCTCCGGCGATCACGTGTTTTTTTAGCGCTTCAACTTGCTGACAAAAGTTTGAATCGGAGACTGAAACCGCGACCGAGTGTTCAGTCATCACGGGCGCGTCGGGAAGTGGCGCAGGCGATAAGCAGGCTTCTTTGATGCGTTGCAAGCGGCGCGATAAATCCACGTAGTGGGCACTTGCATTATCGCCACCAAACAAGGTGCCTTGTAAGCGTGCTTGTCGGTGTTGGTGATCAATCACCAGTAAGCTCTCGGCGACATAAAAGAGATAATCCGGACAGCTCTCGGTGCCGTCTACGCTGGACAGTGTTTCGGTACTGGCGACTAAGTCATAGGCAAATAAGCCGCCGATAAACAGCGCGTCGTCAGGCTGGTTCTCCAACGCGACGCTTTGTTTAACGACGCGCAGCGCATCAAACACCGACGCTTGGCGCAGACGGGCGTCTTCATCCAGCAGGGTACCATTGTCGTTAGGATGGCGGAATGTCAGTGTCAGTGCCGGCTGATTGTTACGCTCAGTGCTTTCTGCCTCACAAGGTAACGCTTGCAGCGCCGCACTTTGCCTGATGCTGTCGAGCAAATGGGCGCCATTATGGGTCAGCGCTTGCAAGGTTACGGTTTGCGCCCGGCATTCAATCCGTACCGCGGCGTCAACGAGCATCAGGCTTTTCACGTTGCGCTTTGAGTCAATTTCAGCTGACTCCAGCAACATGCTAAAGGGTTTATCTTGGCACACGGCGGCATACAGCTCGGTCGGATCGGCCACATAAGGCACCGACAGTTGGAGCGTATCGAGCTCGCCGTATTGGAGGTGATGGGTGTTCACAGCTTTCTCCCTGCCGCTTGAACAAAGGGGGTTAATTCTTGCATTAGCTGCGCGAACATATCGCCGGTCAATGCTTGGTGACCGTCTGACAACGCCTCGCTTGGATTCAGATGGCTTTCCACAATAATGCCATCTGCGCCGACGGCTGCAGCCGCGCGTGATAGCGGCGTGACGAGCTCTCGCACACCCGTTCCATGGCTTGGGTCGACCAGTACTGGCAGGTGGCTGCGTTGTTTCATAAAGGCCACCGCGTTTAAATCCAAGGTGTTTCTTGTGGCGGTTTCGTAAGTGCGAATGCCGCGCTCACACAAAATCACATTAGGGTTGCCCGCATCGACAATATATTCCGCTGCCAGCAAACATTCTTCGATAGTGGCGGAAAGGCCGCGTTTTAACAAGACCGGTTTGCCAGTTTCTCCCACTGCTTTGAGTAAGCCATAGTTTTGCATATTACGTGCGCCAATTTGCAAGCAATCAATGTATTCACACACGGCATCGACTTGGCTGATTTCCATCACTTCTGACACGGTTGGCATGCCGGTGAGCTCACTGGCTTTTTTTAGCAGCTTAAGCCCTTCTATTCCCATGCCTTGAAAATCATAAGGGCTGGTGCGCGGCTTAAAGGCACCGCCACGTAACACGCGAGCGCCGTGGGTTTTAACTCGCTCTGCCACGGAAAGCAATTGAGGTTCCGACTCCACCGAGCAGGGGCCAGCCATGACCACAAAGTCTTGTCCACCGACAGGCACATTGCCGATATTTACTACGCTATCGTGCGGCTGCACATCACGGCTGACGCGTTTGTACTTGGTTAAAATCGGTTTTACTTCTTCAACCAGCGGGTTGGCCTCAAAGTGGCATTGTTGCAAAACGCGTTCATCGCCCAACGCGCCGAGTACGATGCGCTCAACCCCTGGCATGTAAAGCGGTTTTAATCCGCACTGCTCGATTTGGTTGAGTAGCCCTTTGGCGTCCTGCTCAGTGGCTTGGGGTTTAAGTACAATAATCATCAAATATCCTTTTAAACTATGGTTGTGGGTTACCGTGGCTGAATGCTTAGTGGCCAAATGCTTAGTGGCTAAATGCTTAGTGGCCAAATGCTTAGTGGCACGATAACGCTTAATGGCAAAGCTCAGAGACAAAAACGCCCGCGTCAGTGGCGGGCGTTGTGAATAAGGTAGCTGTTGATACAGCCCGTCACACCGCCCGTAAGGAGCCGTGCCACCCAATAAGCGCAACAGAGGTCATAGATGTCGCTAGCGCGCTGACGGCCAGTACTGCAGTGGGTGCCGTGTAAATGCCCTTTGTACGAGGCGAGGTATTGAAATACATGCTGCGAGACTCCGTTGTGACTGTTACCCTTAGCGCCATCTTGCTCCCCGAGACCGAGAAACGGTGTGCGTTAACTTGTGTACTAGTAAACTGATATTTTGTCTCTGTGTCAACGGGGAAAACCAAAAGAATGCAGAAAAAGTGCGGAAAAAGCGCACCATAAAAAATAACAAATGAATCAATAGTGTTCGCGTACGTGCATTAACTTGCTTGCGTTAGCATCACCAGAGTGCGTGGACATATTAAGGAAACCCGATACACCATGATCATTGATTTACATAGTCACACGACGGCCTCAGATGGCCGTTTATCGCCCCAAGATTTAGTGCAGCGTGCGGTTGAGCGCCGTGTGGGGGTGTTGGCGATTACCGATCACGACACCACTGCCGGGCTGGTGGATGCGCAAGCAGAAATTGACCGCCAAGCGCTGCCTCTTACCTTGGTCAGCGGTATTGAGATTTCTACTCTGTGGCAAAACTTTGATATTCATATTGTGGGCTTAAATATCGATCCGCACCATCCGGCATTAATCGCGCTGATTGCCGAGCAAGCTGAGCGACGCCAACAACGGGCGGAGTTGATTGCTGCGCGGCTAGAGCGCTCGCATTATATAGGCGCGTTAGCGGGTGCACGTGAGCTGGCCGGTGATGCACCGCTAACTCGTGCGCATTTTGCCCGCTGGCTGGTAGAGCAGGGCCACGCGAAAACCATGCAGGCTTGTTTTAAGCGCTTTTTAACCCGAGGCAATACGGGGTATGCGCCGCCGAATTGGTGTTCGATTGCAGAGGCCGTTGAGGTGATTCACCAAGCCGGTGGACAGGCAGTACTCGCTCACCCGGGCCGATACAAACTCAAGGCTAAGTGGCTGAAGCGACTGCTAACGGCGTTTTCTGAGGCGAAAGGCGATGCCATCGAAGTTGCACTCCCTCAGCAGTCGCAACAAGAACGTCGTTTGCTCGCTGACTACGCGCGGGACTATGGCTTATTGGCCTCATTGGGCTCAGATTTTCATTACCCTTCGCCATGGACAGAGCTAGGCCGAAATCTATGGCTGCCTAAAGACTGCCAGCCGCTTTGGTGGAATTGGGCATGGTTAGAGGCTGCCGAGCAGAAACAGCAATCAATAAATCAACTAGATAGCAACCAGTCAGACGCGTTACAATAGAAGGATAATAAGGATTATCCGGCGCGTCGGCCACTATCGCTGGGTTGCGGTGCGCATCCAAAACGTGGTCAAGCTACAGCAGGAGGAACCATGAGTCAGTTTTTTTATGTCCACCCAGAGAATCCGCAAGCGCGGCTGATCAAGCAAGCGGTGGAAATTGTGCGAAACGGTGGGGTGATTATTTATCCGACTGATTCGGGCTATGCGCTTGGCTGTCAGCTTGAGAATAAACAAGCGCTAGAGCGTATTTGCCGTATTCGTGATCTCGATAAAGATCATAATTTTACGTTGCTATGTCGCGATCTTTCTGAGCTTTCACTGTATGCACGGGTGGATAATGTTGCGTTTCGGCTAATCCGGAACAATACCCCAGGGTCGTATACCTTTATTTTTAAAGCGACCAAAGAAGTGCCAAAACGTTTGATGAATCCAAAACGTAAGACCATTGGCATTCGTGTTCCCGATAATCAAATCGCCCTAGATTTGCTCGAAGCCTTGGGTGAGCCATTAATGTCGACCTCGCTGATTCTGCCCGGTAATGATTTCACCGAATCCGATCCCGAAGCGATACGCGATCATTTAGAACACAGTGTGGATTTGATCATGCACGGTGGGGTGTTGGGTGAGCATCCAACGACGGTGGTCGATTTTAGCGACGGTACGCCTGAAATTCGACGCCAGGGTCGTGGTGATTCGACGCCGTTTGATTAATCCTTTATTGCCAGTGAACCAACAAACATTGCACTGCGTAATTATCAGTGCAATGTTCTTGTTCTGATGTTGCGTCAGCCAGTGGTTGACCTTCCATTCCCGCCCAGCCACCTTGCTGGGCGTTTTTTTATGATCCGATATGTCTCAATTTATGCGGTAGGCGATGCACTATTGACCCAGTTGATGCGCCGTTAAAATTGCGGAATAAACATTATCTGCCGTTACAGGAAATGGCATGTTATGGATAGTCTCTCCTTCAGCAGTTGATGCTTCTGCCACCGCACGCAACGTCGTATGATTCAACGTTTTTACGCCCATATCAAAAAGATTGGTCGGTAGGCCAACGGAACGGCAGAAAGCGAGGACGGTATTTATCTCTTCCATTGCCGCGTTTTCGAGTACGAGTTGAACAAGTGTACCAAATGCCACCTTCTCGCCATGGTAAAGGTGGTGGCACTCCTCAAGCTTGGTGAGACCGTTATGGATGGCATGTGCGCCAGCTAGGCCACTGCTCTCAAAACCGATACCGCTTAGGTAGGTGTTGGCTTCAATAATGTTTTCTACCGCCTTGGTACTCACACCATTTTCTACTGCGATTTTCGCTTTTAAGCCATCTTCAAGTAATGTTTCATAACACAGTTTTGCTAGCGCTTGCGCGGACCGGGTCGCAAGCCCACCGGCCATGGTTGCTTTACCTGACGTCATATTTGCACGAGCTTCAAAGTAAGTTGATAGCGCGTCACCCATCCCGGAAACCAGTAAGCGAACCGGTGCTTTAGCGATGATCGACGTATCCATGATCACCATGTCCGGATTTTTAGGAATCATCAAGTATTCAGAAAATTCACCTTCTGGGGTATAGATAACGGCGAGAGCCGACGTTGGCGCATCTGTAGACGCGATGGTCGGCACAACAACAACGGGAATTTTGGTATAGAAAGCAACGGATTTTGCCGTATCTAATGTTTTCCCGCCGCCAATACCGACGATGACATCATGTTGCTGTGTCGCACAAATATCGGTGATGCGCTCAATCTCAGCACGCGAACACTCGCCATTAAAAATATTGGTTGCGAGTGATATCTCTTCATCAGCAAAACTCTGTTTTACCTCTGCACCCACCAAGTCGGTCACGAACGCATCAGCGATGGCTAATGGTTTCTCACCAAGACTTTTTACATAGTGTGCAATCGAGCTCAGTACTTGCTCACCTTGGACGTATTTACTGGGGCTAATAATTATTTTGTCCATAATTCAGACCTTTATTCTTTATTCTGTGTGTTTTCTGCAATGAAAAACCATTGTAGGGAAGGCGCTATATTAGGACTGACAGCTCAAACGAGAAAGGATATCGCGGATTTGAATTGAGCTTTTATGACCGCAGTGTCAAATCCGTCGCGAAAGAAAAAACGACAAACCCTGCTTTATGGCATTGATCACTATTCAGACTGTTTGCGTTATTCATGTTCCATATTGAAACGAAATAAAAAGATAAATTGTTCCACTATGGAACAAAATAATTTTTGTTGAGCCCCTGTTTTCTCTGCTTAAGATGAGTTCATACCCTACGTGAAAATAAATGGAATGAGATAGAACGATGAAAAAACTAATCAATCAAGTCGATGATGTTGTCTTGCAACAAATGGAAGGCCTTGCGTTGTCCCGTCCTGAGTTAAAGGCCAATTACGAACCTCGTTATATGTGGCATGAGGAAACACCAGGACAAGTCGCGTTAGTGTCTGGTGGCGGTTGTGGTCATGAGCCATTGCATGCGGGTTTTATTGGTAAAGGTATGTTGACCGGAGCGTGCCCGGGAGAAGTCTTTACATCGCCCACACCGGATCAAATGTATGAGTGTGGTAACCAAGTAAACACCGGTGAGGGCGTGCTTTTTATCATTAAAAACTACACGGGCGATGTGTTGAATTTTGAAACGGCCGTGGAGCTACTTCATACCGATGGTATCAGTGTTGGATCAGTCTTGGTAGATGATGATGTGGCCGTAAAAGATAGCCTTTACACCGCTGGCCGTCGTGGCGTGGCAGGTACTGTGTTAGTGGAGAAATTAGTCGGCGCTGCGGCAAGTAAAGGTTATACGTTGGCACAGTGTGAAGCGCTTGCTCGACGCGTCAATAACCAGTGCCGATCCTTTGGTGTCGCGCTTAATGCTTGTGTCGTGCCAGCCGCAGGTAAGCCGTCGTTTATCTTAGAAGATAATGAAGTGGAGTTTGGTGTTGGTATCCATGGTGAGCCAGGTATTAAACGCATGCAATACACAGACGTCGATACTTTGGTGGATGACATGTTTGCTGAACTCGCTGAAAACACACCTTATCAGCGCACGTTACGGATTTGGAATCGTGAAGAAGGCGAATGGGATGAGGTCGTGTCTAGTATTGAGCCTTTTTCTGCCGATCATGACTACATCGTGATGGTCAATGGTATGGGAGGCACGCCAATTTCTGAGCTTTACGGCGTGTATCGCCGTCTAGCGCATAACTGCGAGCAAGCGGGATTCCGCATCGTACGAAATAGGGTAGGTAACTTCTGTACGTCGCTTGATATGGAAGGGGTGTCAATCACCTTACTCAAAGCGGATAAAGAGATGTTAGAACTTTTTGATGCACCCGTTGATACTGCCGCAATCAACTGGTAACAGGGGAAATAACATGCAAATTGAAAAAACACATATTATTCACTGGTTAGAGTTGTGTGCGACGACCTATCAAGACAACCAAGATTTTCTCACGGATCTTGATCGTGATATCGGCGATGCCGACCATGGTCTCAACATGAATCGTGGTTTTAAGAAAGTCGCGGAAAAACTGCCACAAATTGTCGAGCAAAACATTGGTAGCATTCTAAAAAATACGGGAATGACATTATTGTCTAGTGTCGGAGGCGCAAGCGGCCCTTTATATGGCACGTTATTTATTCGCACAGCGGCGGCTGTCGGGACTCGAGAACAATTAACCTTTGAAGAGCTGATCGACGCGCTAAAAAGTGGGGTCGATGGTGTGGTTTCTCGTGGTAAAGCTGAATTAGGCGACAAAACCATGTGTGATGTTTGGCTACCGGTTTTGACGAGTATAAAGGCATCGTTAGATAAGGGCACAAGTGCTGATCACTTACATAATGAGATGGTTGAGCTCGCAGAAGCGAATGTATTAGCCACCATTGAAATGCAAGCGAAAAAAGGACGAGCGAGCTATTTAGGTGAGCGCAGTATCGGCCATCAAGATCCCGGTGCAACGTCCTCTCTATTAATGATTAAAGCACTAAAGCAAGCAATAGCAGGTAATTAAGATGGTGGGAATTGTTGTTGTCTCTCATAGTCGTCGCCTTGCTGAGGGGGTCGCTGAATTAGCGACCCAAATGACCCAAGGCAAAGCGAATATCGCCATTGCTGCAGGTGTTGATGATCCTGAAAACCCGATAGGTACCGATACCATTGCTGTCATGGAAGCGATAGAGCGGGTGAATGATGAAAAAGGCGTTATTGTCTTGATGGATCTCGGAAGCGCATTGCTGAGTGCAGAAATGGCGCTAGATCTCCTTGATGATCAAATAAAGGAAAGTGTGACGTTAATATCAGCGCCCATCGTCGAAGGGACGATGGCGGCATCGGTGGCAGCAGCGGCAGGGTTACCGATGGCAACCGTGGTTGAGGAAGCGCAGAATGCCTTGGGTGTAAAACAAGCGCATCTAGGTGATCAGCCATCAACAAATGCGGAACCCGCGCAAACGGCGACGCAGGACAAAGAAGCGCTGACATACGACTGGATCGTGCAAAATCCGCATGGATTACATGCTCGGCCAGCCGCCGCCATTGTTGGCGCACTGGCGCGCTTTGACTGTCAACTCTGGCTACAAAAGGGCGACCGACAGGTCAATGCAAAAAGTCTCAATAGTATTGCGAAGCTTGGTGTCCGTTGCAATGAGACCATAACCATACATGCCCTTGGTTCCCAAGCCGTGGATGCGATAGCAGCATTTAAAGCTCTCGCACATGATCACTTTGGCGAAAAACAGGCCGTTGATGATGGTGCTCTCGAACATCAAAGCGATGAAATTGATACATTACACCATGAGGTGAATGCGCAAACCATTGAAGGCGCGATCACAGGGATTAGCGTGAATGAAGGTATTGTAACGGCGCCCGTTGTTCTTTTTACCAGTGATATGCCCTCCGTACCCGATCGTCCCTTTGGTCATGAAACCGATGAAATTGCGCATGTTAAGCAAGCCATAGAGTGCGTTGTTCAGCGTTTACAACGTCAAGCAAAGCAAGCGAAAGGAGACATATTTTCGGCGCATAGCATGATGTTAAGTGACCCTGAATTGTGGCAATCGGTCGAATCGTATATTCAGTCAGGCATGATTGCCGAGCAAGCTTGGCTAGAAACCCTTCACGCGCTGGCGGAAGAATATCGTCATGCTGAGACGCTATACATGCGCGAACGTGAAGCTGATGTACATGATATTGCCCGCCAAGTGATGATTGAAATGACAGGTGCCAAGCCTCAGGCCATTGAGATTCAGGAGCCAAGTATTTTATTGGCCCATGACCTTATGCCCTCGGATGTGGCTGGATTCGATAAAGAAAAAGTGCTCGGTATTTGTTTAAGTGAAGGCGGTAAAACGTCCCATAGTGCGATACTTGCTCGCGCGATGGGGATCCCCGCGATGGTAAAAGCGCAAGGGTGTCTCGATGCCGTTCGGTCAGGTCAAATGGTGACGCTTGATGGCTTCAAAGGGCACTTATGGTTTGCGCCGTCAGATGAGATACAGCAGGCGCTAGACGCACAGAAAATTGAATGGCAAAACGCGCGAAAAAGTGCGCTAGCGAGCGCACAGCAAGTGGCGATGACTCGCGATGGTATCGCTATTCCCGTTTTAGCGAATATTGGTGGACCGAATGATTTGGAAAATGCGTTAACATCGGGGGCAGAAGGTGTTGGTCTATTTCGTACCGAGTTTCTATTCCAAGACAGTGAAGCCTTACCGACTGAAGATGAACAATACCAAGTTTATCGAGACATTGCCGCTGCGCTCGGCGATAAACCACTCACCATTCGTAGTCTCGATGTGGGAGGGGATAAACCTCTAGCGGCTTATCCTATGCCTGAGGAAGATAATCCTTTTTTAGGCTTGAGAGGGGTACGTTTGTGCCTCAAGCATGAAGCTTTATTTAACACGCAACTGCGCGCGATTTTAAAGGCGTTTCAGGTACAGCCGAATATTCAACTGATGATACCTATGGTCGCGCAGGTTGAAGAAGTAAAAAAAGTGAAAGCATTGTTGGCGCATCAAGCTCAGCAATTAGGGGTGGATGCAAGTAAGCTTCCTGTCGGTATTATGATAGAAGTACCCGCTGCTGTCCTAAATGCGGATGCGTTGGCGCAAGAAGTTGACTTTTTTTCTATTGGTACCAATGATCTGACGCAATATGTTATGGCGGCAGATCGCGGCAATACGGCAGTCGCAGAGCTTGTGAATTACTTTGAACCGTCGGTGTTAAAAGCCATTGAATTGACGTGTGCTGCCGGTGAGCGTGCTGGTATTCCCGTGAGCATGTGTGGCGAAATGGCGGGTGATCCGAACGCAACACAGATGTTACTTGGTATTGGTCTTCGTAAGTTCAGCGCCAGCGCTAGCCTGCTGCCTGGACTCAAAGCTCAGATTCGCCAACTGTCTTTGCAGGCATAGCGTTCCTCTACGTATAAACCGGCGTTCAACGCCGGTTTTTTTATATGACTTTTTTAATATGACTCGTTAGTACCACTCCATCTGTTCATGTAAGCCAAATTTTTTGATTTTTCGCCATAGTGTCGTGCGTCCAATTTGCAGTGCTTTGGCCATCTCGTTCATTTTCCCATTACATTGATTCCAAGCCTGAACAATGGCTCTTTTCTCGGCTTCTTCTAGGGTTATGATCGGCGTATTATCTGTACGATGATGGGCGTTCAATTTTATGTCCTCAGGAATATCACTCAGTTTGATCAAGTTTGAACCTCGATTAAGCAAGATGCGCTCAATTCGGTTTCTTAACTCGGAGTTATTTCCTGGCCAACGAAAATTCATTAACGCTTCCAATGCCACTTGTTCTATCGAGAGGGTTACATTGTGGCGACGCTCGTAATGGCTAACAAGCTGCTGGACAAGATGTTCGATGTCTTCTCTGCGTTTTCTTAGTGGCGAAATAGGGAGTTCGTTTGAGGATAACTCATAGTAGAGTTGGCGACCAAATGAGCGCTGTGTAACATATTCGCTGATTTCTGCGGTCGTACTGGTAATGAGTTGAAAGTCTACTGGGATCAATCGCAAGCTGTCGCTACGGCTTACCAAGCCTGTCTTTAATAACTTTAGTAACACGGCTTGTAAGTCTGGCGATAGGTATTCCACTTTTTCTAAAAACAGAGTTCCGCCGTGAGCTAACTCAAACTTAGAAGGCATGCCCTGTCCTTCATCATAGCCCAAGGTCTCTTTCACCAGTTGTTCCGTATTGATCGAGCGGCAGTTGAGCGTAATGAATGGCCCATCTTTATAGCTACTCTCATTATGAATCGCCATGGCTAACGTCGCTTTTCCCACACCTTCCTCTCCAGTAATGAAGATCGGTGAATTCGATTTTATCGCCCGCTTGGCCATGGTAATCACGTGTTTCATCTTGCGTGAAATAACAGGCAACGTATTGAATGTATATCGTGCACTGCCTCCGATTTGCTGTTGAGCTAGTTCGCGAATTTTATCGATGGGGTGCAAGAACAGTAAATGGGTGCCGTCATTGAGCGCACGCAGCGTGATAATAGCTTCGACGAACTCGCCGTTGACTTCTATTGTGGTCAGCTTACGCTTAATCGTTGTGCCAGACTCAATACTGTTGAGTACATTAGGTGGAAAACGAAAAACACAGAACACATCTTTCTCTAAGATATCGCTCGCCTCAATATTCAGTAATCGCTCAGATTGATGGTTAACCATTGTGATGTGGTTGTCTTCATCCCATGCCAGGAGACCATCATCCATGGACTCTAGTGTGGCGTTGTGCGCGCAGGAAAGACGGTTAATATTCTCTTGTTCAGAATGAATATGTATCTGCAAACTGATTTCTCTCGCACTTGACGCGATGATGACTAAGCTCTCTTTCTGGTAGTGTTCTGCGTTTTTAATCAAACACGTTGTCCCACGTAGCTTGCCAAATTGATCGAAAACAGGTGCTGCCACGGAGGCATAAGGATGTAAGTGACGATTAAAGTGTTCTGCGGCAAATACTTCACAAGGCATATGGGTGTTGATACAGAGATTGACTGCATTGGTACCAATCTTCCCTTCAGAAAGAAAGCAACCGTGTTTTATACCAAGCTCGTTCATCTCCTGCTTTATTACGTCATGCCCGACGAGAGAAAGAATGCAGCCATTGTTGTCAGTCACAATCAATAGCAAATTTTCTTCGCCTAACATATCGTAAGTATCTTCAAGCACTGTGGTGGCACATTCGATAAGATGCTCGTTGCGCTTCATCAAAGACGACAAGGTAAAACCAGAGGCAATGTGTGGTTTTGACCAAGTGTAGGGATTACATTGCTTTATACACCGCTCCCACGACTTAAGTACGGGGGTACGTGAGAATTCATGAGACACCCAGTGGTGTTTTTGGAAAAAGTCCCATTTGGTTTTATTGTCTTCGATCGAAAGCATGCTATACCGCTCTAGCACAAGTTATGGACTGTCGGCATGTTACAGGTACTTTAGCCCAGCAGCTGTGAGAACTTTCACGCCTCAGCACAGAGAGACGAAATGAGCGAGATAAAAGACGTATAAAAACTGACCGTTTTATCCAGTGGTCAGGGTGTATTTTTCTATGCGTGCGTGATGCGGTCGTGTATCATTAGGCACCTGTTATAGCGCCGCGCTTTATCTTGTTGGAGATGTTTCAACAAGTTTTACTAGGGGCGTATTATAACCAGCCATAACGTAGAGTTATTCCGTTTTTGACGCCTGTGAAGGCGACAGTAAGGTAAGACAAACATGAGCGAAAAATTACAGAAGGTGCTAGCGCGTGCTGGCACGGGGTCACGCCGCGAAATGGAAAGCTATATCCAAGCCGGCCGAGTGAGTGTCAATGGTGTGGTGGCCAAGCTGGGCGACCGTCTTGACGATCCGAGTGCGCTGGTGCGTGTCGATGGCCATGCAGTGCCGCTCAATGCGCCTTCTGAGTCAGTATGTCGCGTGCTGGCTTACAACAAGCCAGAGGGCGAACTATGTACGCGTAGCGACCCAGAAGGTCGTCGTACCGTGTTCGACCGGTTGCCAAAGCTCAAAGATGCCCGCTGGGTCGCTGTTGGCCGCTTGGACGCCAACACGTCCGGTCTCATGCTGTTTACCACTGACGGTGAACTGGCAAACCGCTTGATGCATCCAAGCCGCCAAGTGCAGCGTGAATATATGGTGCGCGTTTTTGGTGATGTGAACGAAGACATGGTGCGCAACGTGGTGGCCGGTGTCGAGCTTGAAGACGGTGTTGCCCGCTTTGAGGACGTGGTTTACGCGGGTGGCGAAGGGATGAACCACACCTTTTATGTTGTGATCACCGAAGGGCGTAACCGCGAAGTGCGTCGCCTTTGGGAAACTCAAGGTGTGACTGTGAGCCGCTTGAAGCGAGTGCGTTACGGTGACATTTATCTTGAGAAAGACCTGCCACGTGGTGGTTGGCGCGAGATGGAACTTAAAGAAGTTAACTATTTGCGCGAGATGGTGGAAATGAAGCCTGAATCGCAAACAGTGATCACGCCAGAAGACCAAAAGCGTAAAAAGTCGCGTCAGAAAATTCGTCGAGCAGTGCGCCGCTATGAAGAGCGTATCGACTCGAACGATAAGCCAAAGAAAGCCCGTCAAGCTCGCCGTGGTAATGCCCCGGCAGCAGGACCAAAAGGGTCGGGACCCAAAAAAGGTAGCCCACGCCCTGGCGCGCCAAGAGGGAAAGGAAAGCCTCGGACGCGTAAATAAAACGCTTTCAGCATTAATGAATGAAAACCCGGCCTTGTGTCGGGTTTTTTTATTCAAGAGAGAAGAGAAGGGTATACATGATAACGATTATTATTTGTGTTATTGTCAGCTCAATTTATAGAACTATCGATATACGGAAATAATGACGATCGCTGCTGAGCCTTATCAAGCTGCCACCCGTTTGAATCGGATTGAGCGTGTATTAGCCTACATCCATACCCATTTAGATCAGCCACTATTGGTTAGTGAACTTGCAGCAAAAAGTTGCTGGTCTCGTTGGCAACTGCAGCGCGTGTTCTCTGAGCAAACGGGGATGAGTGTTGCGCACTACGTGCGGGAGCTTAAATTGAGTGATGCCGCTAAGCAGTTACTGACTGGCCAACGTCGTATCATTGATATTGCCTTATCCTGTGGGTTTACCTCTGAGGCTAATTTTTCCCGCGCATTTCGACAGCAATATAATATGACGCCTCGAGAATATCGTCGACGAGGCATTATGGATGGTATTCGTACACCGTTACAAATTACCACTTTAACCACACCACAACCTCTGTGGTTATCTGTGCAGATTAAAACGCGACCTCAAGCCACAATCGCGGGAGACGTTGCACCGATATTGGGATTATTTGCGCCAGAGCCTGATTTTAATGATGTTGTGCCAGCGCTTTGGCAGCGAGCCTATGCGCGCGGCGTGATTGATCTAAACCAGCCAAGTATCGGTGCCATTGATGTAGCTAGCGCGGATACACTGCAATCACCGTTGCCATACCTTGCGGGACAACAGGCATTAGCAGGCTTTCAACATGACACCACAAGCTGGATCATTCCGGAAACGACCTATGCCGTTATCACGCACTCCGGGCCGGTGAGCGGGCTCCCTGATACATTGCAGGCGTTTATTTACGCTTGGCTACCAGACTCTGGCTATCAATGCACCGATGGTATAGAGCTTGAAATCTACCCCAGTGGTTACCAGCCCCACTCGAATAGCGCAGTAATGACATATTGGGTGCCACTCAATCCCGTGCATCGTGCTATCGATCCCGTGCATCGTGCACCAAAATGAACAGTATTTCCTCTATGTATCCATAAAATACGAATGATTCCGTTTTAGATTTATTGGTTCGTCATTAGAGGAAATCATGATGCATACAGGTTTTTCGTGCCCACGGCAGGCTATTGGGCGATTGTCGCCGTTGACCTTAGCTGTGATTAGCAGCGTGGTAACTGTGTCGGCTTACTCTGCTCCCCAAGAAGCCAACATGGAAACCATACAAGTCCTAGGTGACACGTACCGCAATACCGCCACCAAAACGGTATTGGCACCCGAAGAGACACCACAAGCGGTCACAGTGATTAACCGCGACACTTTGGAGCAGCGCCAAGCAAGTTCATTAAGCGAAGCCGTCCGCTACACCCCGGGCGTAAATACCGAACTTCGCGGTGGGGCCGTGACCCGTCTCGACCTTTTCAATATTCGTGGTTTTATCAACTATCAAAATTTTTACGACGGGTTAGCGATCCCTTACAACACCTGGAATTTACAGCCACAAATTGATCCGATCGCGATTGAGCAAGTCGAGGTTTTTAAAGGACCTACATCCGTGTTGTACGGAAATATTCCACCGGGTGGTATGGTGAATATGATCGCGAAAACGCCTCAGCGTGAAGCCGCGCATCGGGTTGGCGTCAGTACTGATACAGAGGCGCTGCGAGAAATATCAGTCGACAGCACCGGAGCGATTCAAGATACCTCGTTGGCCTATCGGATGGTGGCGCTGGCACGGAAAAAAGACGGGCAAGCCGGGCATTCAGAAGAAGAGCGTTATGTCGTGGCTCCGTCGCTAGATTGGCGTATTTCGCAAGATACCTTAGTGAATTTTAATCTATATTATCAAGCGGATCCGGCTGCGGGCATTTATACGTCGCTACCAGCAAAAGGCTCAGTGCTGCACAGTGACCAAGGCAGCCTTTCGAGTGACAGTTTTTCCGGTGACAACAACTGGAATACCTACGACCGAGAGTTTTTAATGCTGGGCTATAAGGTGCAACACCAACTCGCTTCTGATTGGTCACTACTGCACACCGCACGATACACCGATGCCGATTTACTGCAAAAGAACATGTACCACCAAAAAAGCAGTGATGACAGACACTATCCGCGTAATGCGTACCTGACAGATGAAACCATGGAATCGTGGGTGGTTGATACTCAGCTTTCTGGCGATTTGCGCTGGGGGGCAGCGCAACATTACACCTTGTTTGGCTTGGATTATCAAAACATGTCGTCCAATGTTGGCTATGACGATACCCTTGCAGGTGTGGTGCCGGCTATTGATATCTTTGAGCCCAATAATAACCAGGTTGACCCAAGTTCACTTAGCTTCGTTTATCAGGATCAGCATGACATTGAGGTCACGCAGACCGGACTCTACGCCCAAGATCAGATCCTTTGGAATCAATGGGTCTTCCTCGCTGGCGCGCGATACGATGAATATGAGTTAAAAGATGATCAGCAAACATTGTTTGCTGGGTCACCGAGTACCTCTGATAAAAACATTCGCCACTACAATTTGGCGTTTCGCGCCGGAGCCATGTACCAATTTGATAACGGTATTTCCCCTTATCTCAGTTACTCCGAGAGCTTTGAGCCGACAGACATGGATAATCGAGGTAATGTCTTTGATCCATCGAAGGGCGAGCAGTGGGAAGCAGGCCTGAAGTATTTATCATTGGATGGGACGACAGGGCTCAACTTGGCGTTATTTGAGCTGACTAAGCAAGATGCCTTGGTCAACGATCCCAATGATTCTTACGCCAAAATTCAAACGGGTGAAATCCGTTCGCGAGGCGTCGAAATTGAACTGAGTCATGCGCTGAGCCTAGATACCAATGTGGCCTTAACCTATAGCTATATTGATATGGAGATCACCGACGATCCTAATCTTGATGGCAAGACACCGGTTTGGGTGCCCGAGCAAACGGCCAGTGCTTGGGTGAACCATCAGTTAACCTCCGGATTAGAAGTGAGCGTGGGGGCGCGTTATGTGGGCGAGTCACAGGGTAACGCGAACAATACCTTTAAAGTGCCTGATTATACCCTGTTTGATACCGCTCTAAACTATGATCTTGCTCAGCTAGATACGTCGCTATCAGGAGCAAAATTGTCACTATCTGCAACGAACCTGCTGGATAAAACGACCTATAGCTGCTTCGACGAGCTGAACTGTTGGTATGGTGATGAGCGGAATGTAAAAGCAAAAATTACCTTTGATTTTTAAACCGCGTTTGTGAAAAACAACGCCCCCGTCAATGGGGGCGTTTTTGTTTATCGTTTGGGTTGCGCATCAATGCACTGGCCATGCACTTCAACACCTTCCGGGGCCATGAGGTAGACGTAGAGCGGAATAATATCGAGTGGCGTTTTTAATGTGTCGGGATCCTCGCCTGGGAAGGCGCTGGCGCGCATGCTAGTTCGCGTGCCACCTGGATTAATCGCGTTCACTCGTACCTTGGTGTCTGACATTTCATCGGCCAGTACTTGCATCATTCCTTCCGTGGCGAACTTAGAAATCGCGTAGCTGCCCCAGTAAGCACGGCCTTGATGACCCACGGTAGACGTGGTAAACACCACGCGCGCATCATCAGACTTTTTCAGCAGTGGCAGCAAGGCTTGTGTCATCAACATGGTGGCTTTGACGTTCACTTGCATCACATCGTCATGCGATTTTTCATCGATTTGATCGAAAGGGCTTAGCACGCCAAGTAGGCCAGCATTATGGAGTACACCGTCTAAACGACCAAATTGTTGGTCAATGGTATCCGCCATGTCGAGATAATGCTGCCGGGTTGCCCCCAGCATGTCTAAGGGAATAATGGCAGGTTGTGGTGCGCCCGTGGCAGTAATTTCATCGTACACAGCTTCAAGTTTTTTCACGGTGCGGCCGAGCAAAATCACCGTCGCGCCTTTTTCGGCATAGCTCAGTGCCGCTTGACGACCAATACCAGCGCCGGCGCCGGTGACCAAAATTACACGCCCTTGAAGCGCGTCGGAGGTTACTTGATAGTCCACAGTACAAATCCTTATTTATTGTTAAACGTAGATTATTGTAAGGTTGCGGGTAATGTGTGACAACCAAGTGCGTGATGCACTGGGCTGAGGCATTGCAAACTCAGAGATAAAAAGAGGATACAACATTGGAATTCATTGCGGATTATGGGCTTTTTTTAGCGAAAGTCGTCACCTTTTTAATGGCAGCGGTGGTGTTAGTGGCACTGCTACGCGCGGCGAATGATAAAGGCGGACAGAAAGGCAGCCTGAAGCTTACCGATTTAACCGATAGCTTTAAGACCTACCGGCAGTCGCTCGAACATCATCTTTACAATGAGTCATCGTTAAAAGCGCGCGATAAAGACGAGAAAAAGGCGAAAAAGAAAGAAGAAAAGGCACAAAAGGCCGCAGCGAAGAAGCAAACGGCGCAGCCAACACAGCGCGATCCGCAACTTTTTGTTCTGACTTTTAAAGGCAGTATTGATGCCCGCGAAGTCGAGGCATTGCGTGAGGAAGTGACCGCCATTTTGTCGGTAGCGACCGAACAAGATGAAGTCTTGGTTAAACTGGAAAGTGGCGGCGGCATGGTGCATGGCTATGGGTTAGCCGCCTCGCAACTGGCACGCGTTCGTAAAGCCGGCGTACCGCTGACTGTCGCGGTTGACAAAGTCGCGGCTAGCGGTGGCTATATGATGGCATGTGTGGCCGATAAGCTGATCGCTGCGCCTTTCGCAATCATTGGTTCGATTGGTGTGATTGCTCAGCTCCCTAACTTTAATAAGTTGCTCAAGAAAAACGATATTGAGTTTGAGCAGCTGACCGCAGGGGAGTTTAAACGTACCTTGACCATGTTTGGTGAAAATACCGATAAAGCGCGTGAAAAATTCAAAACCGAGTTGGAAGAAACGCATGGTCTATTCAAAGCGTTTATCACCGAGCACCGCCCTTCGTTAAATGTTGATGAGGTCGCAACCGGCGAGCACTGGTTTGGCAACCAAGCATTAGAACTTGGCTTGATTGATCAAGTCTGCACCAGCGACGAGTATCTTTTTGAGGCGGCCAACAAGGATCGTAAAGTGCTATCGGTCTCTTATCAGCAGCGCAAAAATATCGCTGAGAAATTAGCAGGAACCTCCGCTGAGGTGGCCGATCGTGTGTTACTTAAATGGATTAGCCGAGGCCAGCGTCCGCTGGTGTAAGCAAGCGCGCGTGCATGATACCGGTATATTGCACATAAAATAGGGCATCGTCGCATTGACTGCTGGCATGCCTTTGGCTTGGCGAAATCACACTATGATGGGATAAATATCAAGAATAATGTGAGCCAAGCCAAAAATTACCGTATCCACTTAGCTATTTTACAGGCGGCAATGGTAATGATTAGCGCGCTTTTTGCCGAAAAGTGGCATAGCGAATAACCGATACACTACTATCACAACTGGTTAACAATTGTGGAAGGTACGAGCAATCAGCGTGTTTTACTGCGAATTTAGTTGATATTCGGCTAGACTCGCTCAATATTGTAAAACAGATAGCGGCATTCCAATATCGGAGTGCAACGCAACGAATTTTCGACAGTTTTAGCGCAAAGGGCGTCAATTAGGTCATTATGGGCAAATCTCTCGTTATCGTGGAGTCCCCTGCAAAGGCGAAAACGATCAACAAATATCTCGGCAAAGATTTCATTGTGAAGTCGAGTGTCGGGCATGTGCGTGATCTGCCTACTGGAGCGACCCAGGGCGGTAAAAAAGCTGCACCTGTGTCTACGAAAGGGCTCAGCGCCGAAGAAAAAGCGCGAATTAAGAAACAAAAAGAAAAGAAGGCGCTCATCAATAAGATGGGCGTCGATCCTTACAACGGTTGGCAGGCGAAATATCAAGTGCTGCCGGGCAAGGAAAAAGTCGTTGCCGAACTCAAATCACTGGCCGAGCAAGCTGACCATGTTTATCTCGCAACGGATTTGGACCGCGAAGGGGAAGCCATAGCTTGGCACCTGCGGGAACTGATCGGTGGCGATGAAGATCGTTTTAAGCGTGTTGTGTTTAACGAAATCACCAAAAATGCCATCACCCAGGCGTTTGAAGCGCCGGGAGACGTTAACATTGATGGCGTCAATGCACAGCAAGCCAGGCGTTTTCTCGACCGTGTGGTGGGCTTTATGGTGTCACCGCTGCTTTGGAAAAAAGTGGCGCGCGGTTTGTCGGCAGGGCGTGTGCAATCGGTCGCGGTGAAATTGTTGGTCGAACGCGAGCATCAAATTAAAGCGTTTATTCCTGAAGAGTTTTGGGATGTGCATGCGGACACGCTCACCCCTAACGAGCAGGCGCTTCGATTGCTCGTTGCACAGCAAAACGGAAAAGCCTTTAAGCCGAAAAACAGCGATGAGGCGATGGCCGCGGTGTCCGCGTTGGAAAACGCGAGCTATGTGGTACGTGATCGTGAAGATCGCCCCTCAACCAGTAAGCCATCTGCGCCCTATATCACCTCAACACTTCAGCAAGCCGCCAGTACGCGGTTAGGCTTTGGGGTGAAGAAAACCATGATGTTAGCGCAGCGTCTTTATGAGGCGGGTTACATCACCTATATGCGTACCGATTCGACCAACCTCAGCAAAGAGGCGGTGGACGCAGCGCGGGGACATATTGCCAGCGAATACGGTGAACAATATTTACCTGAGTCGGCGAACGTCTACGGGGCAAAAGCCAATGCGCAAGAAGCCCACGAAGCGATCCGTCCATCGGATGTTGGCGTGACGGCGAGCGATTTGCAAGGTATGGATCCTGATGCGCATCGACTGTACGACCTGATATGGCGTCAGTTCGTGGCGTGTCAAATGGTACCGGCTAAGTACGACTCCACCACATTGACCGTAGAAGCCGGTGAGTTCTCTTTGAAAGCAAAAGGGCGGATTTTACGTTTCGATGGTTGGACGCGCGTACAGCGCCCGACGGGTAAAAACGAAGATCAAATCTTGCCTACGGTGGAAGTGGGACAATCACTGACGTTGAGTCAGCTTGATCCGAAACAGCACTTCACTAAGCCACCGGCGCGATTCACGGAAGCGGCTTTGGTTAAAGAGCTGGAAAAAGCGGGTATTGGCCGTCCGTCCACGTATGCGTCGATCATTTCGACCATTCAAGATCGTGGTTATGTGCGCGTCGAAAATCGTCGTTTCTACGCAGAGAAAATGGGAGAGATCGTCACCGATCGTCTGACCCAGAGCTTTGCAGACTTGATGGATTATGACTTTACCGCCCGGATGGAAGCGTCGCTGGATAAAATCGCTGAAGGTCAAGCCGATTGGAAAGGCGTGCTTGACGACTTCTTTGCCGACTTCACCGCAGAGCTAGAGCAAGCGGAACAAGACGAAGAAGAAGGCGGGATGAAACCGAACAATATGGTCATGACGGATATCGATTGTCCAACATGTGGCCGTAAAATGGGTATTCGTACTGCATCAACTGGCGTCTTTTTGGGCTGCTCAGGGTATGCATTACCGCCGAAAGAGCGTTGCAAAACCACCATCAATCTGATGGATGAAGACGGCATTGTTAACGTCCTAGAAGAGGATGTTGAAACCGCGGATCTTCGTGCCATGAAACGTTGTCCGATTTGCGAAACGGCGATGGATTCATACCTGATTGACCAACATCGTAAGCTTCATGTCTGTGGTAATAACCCAAGCTGTGAAGGTTATGTGGTCGAAAAGGGTGAGTTTAAACCGAAAGGCTATGACGGTCCGGTCGTTGAGTGTGACAAATGTGGTAACGATATGGTGCTGAAAAATGGCCGCTTCGGGAAGTACATGGGTTGCACCAATGATGAATGTAAGAATACGCGCAAGATCTTGAAAAACGGTGATGTTGCACCACCGAAAGAAGATCCTGTGCATTTCCCTGAACTGCCTTGCGAAAATTCGGACGCCTATTTTGTGCTGCGAGACGGCGCCTCGGGGCTGTTTATGGCGGCAAGTAACTTCCCTAAATCGCGTGAAACTCGCGCGCCGCTGGTGGAAGAGCTCGATCGCTTTAGAGATCGTATCTCGGAGAAATTCCAATACCTTGCGGATGCACCACAACAGGATCCTGATGGACGACCGACGGTAGTTCGTTTTGCACGTAAAACCAAAGAAAACTACGTGCGAAGTGAAGAAGACGGTAAGCCATCCGGCTGGTCAGCTTTCTTTGTCGATGGTCAGTGGGAAGTCACTGACAAGCGCAAGAAGAAGGCCAAAGCCTAATGAGATTCAACCCGCCATCACGGCGGGTTTTTTTTCGTCGTTTTTAGCGGCCGTGATACCGACGTTTGATCTCTACCAAAGTGCCTCTGGTTTGTGCTGCTAAGATGCGACTTTGTATTGAGCCACGAGGCACCATGGAGCTGCACCAGTTAGTTAATACACTTGGCCAAGATCTCAAGCACCGCTATGGCGAACGGGTGCATAAACTGACGTTGCACGGTGGTTTTAGCTGCCCAAACCGCGATGGTACGTTGGGACGGGGCGGTTGCACGTTTTGTAATGTGGCCTCGTTTGCGGATGAAAAAGCGCAACATGCATCGGTCAGTCAACAACTCAGTCAACGCGCCAAAGAAGTGGATCGTGCCCGCCGTTATTTAGCGTATTTTCAGGCTTATACCAGCACCTATGATGAAGTCGCCCGTTTAAAAGTGTTGTACGAGCAAGCACTGGCCCAAGAGCACATGGTGGGATTATGTGTGGGAACACGTCCTGATTGCGTGCCGCATGCCGTGCTCGATTTGCTTGCAGATTATTATCAACAAGGCTTTGAGGTGTGGTTAGAGCTTGGCTTACAAACCGGCCATGATAAAACGCTCAAACGCATTAATCGTGGGCATAACGTCGCGGTATACCAACAGGTCGCAACAAAGGCCCGTGCCTTAGGGATCAAAGTATGCACCCATTTAATTGTCGGCCTGCCAGGTGAGGAGATAACGGCCCATCAACAGACGATTSATACTGTGGTAAATACGGGCACCGATGGGATCAAATTGCATCCGCTGCACATCGTTGAAGGAAGCACCATGGCAAAGGCGTGGCGAGCTGGGCGACAAAGGGAAATTTCGTTCGACGATTACATCGCTAGCGCCTCGATGATGATTCAGCGAACGCCACCAGAGGTGGTTTACCATCGGGTGTCGGCAAGTGCACGTCCACCCACATTGTTAGCACCTGCCTGGTGTGAAAATCGCTGGCTTGCGATGACAGCGATCGCCGAGACACTCACACAAACAGGCGCACAAGGGGCCGCGCTGGGCCACCCCTTTGTAGGGCGCTAGCCGATTGAATCTTTTGATCTAGCGGAGTTGATCCTCTGATGCCGTTGGCAAGACGCGTTGCATCAGTCTTTGCAACACTCTGCCAATATCTTGCAATATCAGGTACAAGCAAGGCACAAGAATCAGTGTGAGCAAGGTTGCGAACATCACGGCAAAGCCTAACGCCACTGCCATGGGGATCACAAACCGTGCTTGTAAGCTAGTTTCAAACATGATCGGCAGTACCCCGGCAAAGGTGGTGATGGAGGTGAGAGTGATGGCACGAAAACGCGCGCAGCCGGCGTCAATCACCGCTTGTTTGACTGCAACGCCCGCTTGCCGAGCCCGGTTGATGTAATCGGTCATTACCAGTGAATCGTTGACCACCACACCTGCCGCGGCAATTAAGCCAAAGGTCGACATCAAGCTCAAATCGATATCAAACCAATAATGTCCCCAAATGGCGCCGGTGAGACTAAATGGGATCACCGACATAATAATCAATGGCTGGGTGTAACTTTTTAATGGTACGGCAAGCAATGCATAGACCACGATCATGCCAGCGATAAAAAACAGCAGTTGCTCACTTTGCTGAGCTTGTTGCTCCTCAATCGAGCCACTGAGCTCACTGGTGACTTCAGGATAATCGGCCAACACATCAGGTATTACCGATTGTCGAATCGTTTCAACCACTTGGTTGGGTTCTACTTGCTCTTCATCAATGGCGCCATAGACGTAGACAGTGCGAAATCCTGCTTCACGGCGAAGGCTACTGATCCCAGGCTGTAGCTCAAAGTTGACCACATCACCCAGCATCACTTGTTGCCCCGTTGGCGTCGTGATCACGGCATAGCGTAGCGATGAGAAGGTTTCTCGCGTGCGCTTTGGATACCGCACCATGACTTTGATTTCTTCACCGTCTCGGATCAATCGCTGTGCTTCACCGCCATAAAAGCTGCCCCCAACTTGCTGGGCAATGGTCTTCAGATCCAGCCCCAGATCATGGGCGACGGGAGTGAGCGAGATCAGAATTTCCTGGCTGCCAGAATCCATCGAAGAGGATATATCGAAAAGCCCTGGTTGCTGATTAAGGCGTGACATCAGCGCCCGCCCAGCGGCATTGAGGGTCTCAATATCGGGGCCGAATAACAGGTAACCAAATTCATCACCTTGTTCTCCGCCGTTGACATCGTCTTGAATGGTGAGCTTTTTCACCCCCGGAATATCAGGCATGGCATCGCGCCAGCGCCGAGAGAGTTCAAAAGTGGTAAATGGACGAACGGCATCATCCACCAAGGGGATTACCAGCTGCCCAGCGGTTCGGCCCTCATTAAATACCAGGGTTTCTTTGATCATGGCTTGGCCGGTCTCCGCTTGAGTGTTGTTATCAACGTCGTAGACCATTCGCTCGATAGCTTTTAGGGCAGCGATGGTTTGTTCGCTCGATGCGTTGTTATTCATCTCTAAACGAATATTGGGGAAGTCATGTGGTACTTTCGGCGTCGGCACCATACGAACGTGGCTGGCCACCACCAAAGCAATACTGATTGCCAATAGGGCAATGAATACGGTAAGTACAGACCAACGCCAGTGTGTGGCCCGGGTGACTGTACGGCGATAAGGGCCGTGAATGAATTGCTGAAAACGGCGGTTAAAGCGTTGGCGTAAGCTATTTGGTTTAGGGGTAGAAAAGTGGGTATGAGCAAGGTGTGCTGGAAGGATGAGTTTGGATTCAATCAAACTAAATACCAGACACAAGATGACAATGGCGGCGATACCAAAGAAGAAGGCACGCTCTGGTCCACTAGACATCAAAAAAGGGGCAAACACTGCAATGGTCGTTAATACCCCAAAGGTAGCGGGCGTTGCAACCCGTTGAGCACCGGCAACCACGTTATTCACACCACCGCCCTTATGCTCGACTTCGGTATAAACGCTTTCGCCTATCACAATGGCATCATCAACGACGATCCCCAAAACCATAATAAAGGCAAATAACGACACAATATTAATACTGACCCCTATCACTGGCATCAGCATAACCGCGCCAAGAAAACAAACGGGCAGTCCCACGAGCACCCACATTGCTAGCTTGAAGCGTAAAAAGAGGGTCAGTAACAACGCGACGAGCACCGCCCCTTGCAGCAAGTTTTTGAGCATCATGTCCAAGCGCGCGTTTAAGTAGTGGGTCATATCAACCACGGACTTTAGCGCCAAGCCGGCTGGAAGCGTGTTGTTTTTCGTCTCGATGTAATCTTTGACTGCGGAGGCGACGGTAACCATGTTTTGCGACGCTGTCGCGTTCACCGAGAGAAAGATGGCATTTTGCCCAGAGTATTTAAAATAGCGCTCACCTTCGGTAAAGCCATCTTTAATGGTCGCGATATCTTGCAGTCGTAGCCGGCTACCATTTGGACCAATTTTAATCGGGATCTGTCGAAATTCGTCGCCGCGATAGCGTTGGTTTTCCACGCGAATGGCGATCATACCGCTATCGGTGCGCACTTCACCGGCTGAGAAGTTGGCTGAATAGCGGGCTATGGCATCACTGACTTGACCCAGAGTGAGGTCGTATTTTCTTAATTGTTGCGGTGCAACTTCAATGGCGATTTCGTAGTTAGGGGCACTGAGCTCGACTAATGTCACATCGTTAAGTTGAAGTAACTCGTCTTCGATGTTTTGTGCGACGGGTTTTAGCTCGGTCAGTGGCTTGTCGCCCACCACCGCCATGCGTATCACTGTCTGTCGAAACTCAACTTGCGACACATTGAGCGGCTCCATAGACGCGGGCAGATTAGAAATGGCATCGACTTTCTGATTCACCCGATCCAACACCACATTGAGGTCTTCGCCAACATCCACTTCGATTTCGACACGGCCAAAGCCTCGGCGTGCTGTCGATACCACAGACTCAATGCCGGTGACATCTTTAATGGCTTCTTCCACCTTTACGAGGATGCTCTCTTCAACCTCTTGTGGCGAGGCGCCTGGGTAGTCAGCAGTGATATGGATATAATTAATTTCGATGTTGGGGAACATCTGACGTTGAATAAAGAAGTAGCTCGCGATCCCCATGATCAATACAAAAATCATGATCAGATTCGCCGCGACAGGGTTATGTGCAAAATACGCAATGAGACCACGAGGTGGCGTAGGGGCTTCATTCATCGTCGTCGTTCTCCTGCGCAACCTGCGATGGCACGCGTACCGTCATTCCCGCTTCAGGAAACTCGGGGGGCGTTGTCACAATCTGGTCATTGGCACTTAGCCCTTGGTCCGCATAAAGGTATTGCCCTTCGGCACGGACAATATTCAAGGCGCGAGATGAAAGTTGGCCCTTGCCATCGACCACCCAAACTTGTCGATTATTTGCCAAGGCTTGGGGAAGTTTAAATACTGCGTCTAACGTGGTGCCGTTAAAGGCCACCTCAACATAACTGCCGAAGGGCAGAGTTGGTTTAGGCGAGCTGATACCGTAGGGGTCATCAAGACGCACAACCACACGCATCATCCGTGTACTTTGTTCCACAATCCCTAAATCACGCACCACGGTGCCTTCGCGATGAATCGGCGATGTGCCATTTCGTGTCAGCGAGGCCTGAATCCCTTCGAGTTGTTCGGGCAGAAATGCACTGTCAAACCCAGCCACAGGTACGTGGACTTCCGCCACTTCAACATTGTTGATCGTACCCACAGTCGTGCCTGCGCTAATATATTGACCCACACCGATATCGCGTGAGACCACTAGGGCATCATAGGGTGCAGTGACTTGACAGTTATCAAGATCGCGTTGAGCGCGTTTTAATGCCGCTTGGGCCGACTTCACCCGCGCCTTGGCCGTTAATAGTTGTGGTTTGCGTAAATAGAGATCGGTGACCTGTGTCGGAGGCAAGCTTTTTGCTTGGCGCTTTGCCACTGCGGCTTGCGCTTGTTCTTCAATGAGAGCGGCTTGCGCGCTGGCGAGATCGGCCTCTGCACTGAGCACCGCCGCCTGATAATTATCCGCCTCAATAGAGAAGAGCACGTCGCCACGTTTTACGATGCCACCGGCGACAAAATTCGGGTGCCAATCCATGACTTCTCCCGATACTTGCGCGGAGATTTGCGTGGTTTCCAGCGGCATTAATTCACCATGCCCCGTGATGACTACTTGATGTTGCGTAGGCGTGATGAACTGCGTATCGACGATCGGCGGAGGAGGAGCGGGATTATCGACCTGTGTCTCTGATTCCGTTGCCGCAATAGCAGTATAGCCAAGGTAGCCGAGCCCTAATACCACTAAGGGCAGAATCCAACGTAGTCCTTTCATTAATGATGAGTCCTTTCTGTGCGTCGCCATGTGTAGTGTGACAGCCGATTCGGGTTATATGTCTATTAACTAATTTATCATGTAACGTCAGTACTGTGATGACACGCTAACTGATCTTTTGAATTTCATCATTTTTTGTTGCACTCAACACGTTACGACTGAGTGTGTCCTCCCGATCGCCTCGTTTCGGTCATCCGGCATGTGTCTTTTGCTAAAACGCAAACCTGTTCTTTTTTTCCAATAGATAATTACATAGTTAGTTTTTATCTCACTTATTTTTACGTTTTTTACGTGATTTTTCTGATTTTGTTGGTAAAAAACAAGCGTTGAACATGTATGCAATCTTGTTAATTTCCACAATAAAAAAAGAAAGGGGTTTTTTTACGATTTTAACGTAGCGTTATAGGGGTTTATTGAATAAGAGAGGCTGTTTTATATGCCTATGGGAATAACGATGGGTACGCTTGTTTTAAGGTATCCTTGTGAGATATAAAATAAAAAAATATAATATTCAAATACTTATGTTTTTAGTGTTGCATTTTTATGTCAGATCTATGTCATAAAAATGCCTAAAATATGCTCGCCGTCATATTATTTGTATTAAAAATTAAGTCGTGATTGATATTTTTCTCTGCGTATTTAGTCTGGAGATGTGGTTACACGAAATGTGTAAACAGCGGGGTGAAAACATGACATGAATGTTTATGTTTTCGAATCGGTTTTGCACTCGATAAAACTTAATAACCCAACGGGGCAAGACCTCATCTTGCAGGCAGCAGGAGTATTTCATGGAAAAGATGTTTAGTGTATCGACATTGGCTGCAGCGGTCTTGAGTGCAGTCGTGGCGGCACCAGCAATGTCACAAGATACAACGTCCGACTATGCAGAAAATGTATCGCCTTTTTTTGCTGATTCAACAATTAACGGCAATCTCAATATCTGGACAAGAGCCAGAGATCGAGGAAATTATGATAAGAATGGAGAAAAGGAAACCAATCTAGATCACGGTTCTATATTTACCAATCTCGCCTTTAATTCTGGCTATGCCGCGGATGTTGTAGGTCTAGATCTGATGGCATTTGCCACCTTTGATATGTGGCAAAACGGCAGCCCTGATCATGAAATGAACTTCTGGGGCGTGAATAACCCATACGACAAAGTGCCAGATGACAGTCAATGCAGTGGGGCGTGGGAGGAAGACTGCACAGATAACGGTGTTTCTTTGGCGACGGCTGCAGCAAAATTTAAGTTTGGAGACACAGCCACCGCGAAGCTTGGTTACTTTCAGCCTTCCGTCCCAAGTACCATAGGTATTAACTGGTCGTTTGCGCCAGGCACGCATCTTGGGGGTGAATTAGGTCTTAATTTTGACAAGCTTAATGTGGGTCTTGTGGTGTCAGAGCGTTATAAAGCGCCTTGGTTTAAAGAAACCTATGAATTTCAAACGACCAATGGTTAAGATGCCGGCACAGCGTATTCGCTAGGTGCGCGTTATGAGCTCGATAACGGTATTTCACTCGATACGGCCTACGGCGCGTTAAGTGATGGTGATCGTTGGAATGCACACCTTAAAGTGAAAGGTACCACAGAGGGTGGCGTGTATTGGTCGCCGCAACTCTATGTGGTTGATGACGATGAACAATATGATAGCACGGCATTCCAGCTAGCTATGCTTACCAGTATGTCATCAGGTCAATACTCTTATCGTGCAGAGGCCACTTATACCGAAGCCGACTCTGGAGATCCTGCTGTTGTGCAAAATCTAGCGTATCGTCTGACAAGTCAATACGGTGGTTCGAACGGTACTTATGACATTTGGTGGAATAATCGTTCCGATTTTAACCATGACGAAGAATTAGCAGTATTTGGTTCATTGTCCCGTGATTTCTCTGATATCGGCGCGACTGGCTTTAGCGCAGGATTGAGCGGTGCTTATGGGTTTGGGTCATCGGCTCAAGGGTATGAGGATTTAACTGAGTACTCGTACAGCTTGTTTGCTGATTATGCGATTCAAGCCGGTGCCCTTAAAGACGCAAAAGTTAGCTTTTACTTCACGCAGTACTTCAATGATACGGATGTCGGTAACTGGGCACCTTACACCAATCTCTTCCAAGATGAAGATGACTTTAAGCTAACATTAGCGATTCCTTTTTCAATTAAATAACGTCTTTTTTAATACTGCCTTTTAGCTGAGCCCTGTGCTCAGCTTTTTTCATTGGCGCACAAAACCACCGCATAGGACATTCGATTTGGTGGCTGTTTGAACAGTTTGCTGCTTTTGTCTTCGCCTGATATCGATTTAGCAAAAAAAAGATTGATTTATATTGGCAAATCATTAAATTAAACCGCGTCTATGAGGTGCGCCCCGGTGGTGGAATTGGTAGACACAAGGGATTTAAAATCCCTCGACGTTCGCGTTGTGCCGGTTCAAGTCCGGCCCGGGGCACCATAGCACTCATAGCCTGTGACATCATCATGTCACATCCCTTCCAAGTTCCATTTCTGTTTTATCGAAGCACTCATTCATATTAAGCAACAAATCAGCTGTATTGCCATGATGTTGTTAGGCCATTAATTGTGCTTCTTATTCGCTTTTATCGTTCCTTATTACTCCATTTTCTCCCGTAAACTAGTTAAAAAGAAGCCTCATACGCTCATTAAGCGATATATTCTATTTTTTTATCATAATCGGCACCGCTGTCTAGATTGCTGACTAATATTGATATGTTGGTTAGTAGTGATAATAAAAAGGAACAGTGTATGCGTTGGCAAACTCTTTCAATCAGAAAGCGGATTTATATCGTTCTCTCCACCATTTTAGTGCTCAGCACGCTGATTGCGATGGTGCAACAAGCGATGTTATCAGCAAACAAACAGCTTGATGATTTAAAAAATATCATTCTGCCTAGTCAGTTACGTGGGTTGGCATTTGAGATCAGTAATGAACTGCAGCCAGCAATTACGGGCTCTAACTTTCTTGCTCACCATTCGGGGCTAATCGATTGGGTGGATAATGGCGGAGACTTATCTAATCTCGCGCCAATCCATCAGGCACTTTCCAACGCGAAAACGCGTCTTGGTGCAGATAATGCGTTTGCGACGATAGACACAGAGCAAGGCAAGTATATTTTTACCTATGATGGTGAGCATCGGAGCAGCTCGATGCAGACCTACCCTTATCGTGATTTCTACCCCAATTTTTTGAATAAAAATCAACCTTATGAGCTGAATATGAATCGCGATGTGAATAACAGCGAGTATGTGATTTTTATTAATTATCGGAGTGTCCCTGTCAACGCGGCTACCGGTCAGCCTTATGTGGTGGCGGGTGTCGGCTTTAATGTCAGCAGTTTGGTTAATCTTGTGCAGGGTTTTCGTATTGGAGATCAAGGGCGTGCGATGTTAGCCGCGCGCGACGGCAGCGTAGAGGTGGCACCAACGGACTCCGCACTGAATGCAGACAACGCCAATCGCTTTCAGCAAGCGGTGACGAAAGGAACCAATAAACCGGTTATTAGCGAAGTAACTATTGATGATAAAGCATTTTTTGTTGGATCTTACTGGCTAGCAGACTTAGATCGCTTTGTGGTGGTTGAAATCCCTAAAGCACAAATAACGGAACCCATCTTGAATCAGTTTATCCAGTCTTTGTTAGTAACCTTGGTGTTTATTGCCATTGCGTTGCTTGTCACGCACTGGGTGATCAGTAATTTGACCCAACCGATCAAGCAACTCTCAGCTGAAGTCGATGAAATTGCCAATAAACTCGATTTGGGTCATCAGATATCAGTAAAAGATCAGGCCGAAGTCGGACGTCTTGCCAATAAAATTAACGGTCTATTAGCGCGTATTCGTGACGCATTGCAGGCAGTGAACCATACCGTTGACGAGTCGCAATCCGCATTTGGGGTACTAAAACAGCAAGCCCACGAAGTGAATCAGGCAGGGATGGTGCAGCAACAATCGCTGCAAACTATCTCTGCGGCCAGCCAAGATATTACTGAAATTACCACTGAGGTGACGGATTCGGCAAATCACGCCGGCGAGCTGTCTCAGGCTGGGAATGCGGCGCTTAAAGAGGCCTTAAGTGGTATGCATACCAGTTTGCGGCATATTGAGCAACTGGGTGAAAACATGACCTCGAGCCAAACTAGCTTGGATGAGCTCAACCACCATATTGAGAATATTCTTCGAGTGCTTGAAGTAATTAGTGCCATTTCCGAACAAACCAATTTACTGGCACTTAACGCGGCGATAGAAGCCGCACGCGCGGGGGAGCATGGCCGCGGCTTTGCGGTGGTTGCTGATGAAGTGCGCTCGCTATCACAACGTACCGGTGAGTCGACCAGTGAGATCCAAGAAATCATCAATCAGCTTCGTGCCGCATCCGACAATGTAACCGGACAAATTAATCAGGTGAGCCAAGATAGTCAGAATAGTCTTGATACTCACCAAAAAGCGGTTGCGAATATGGACACCTTGGATAGCAACCTACAAACATTATTTGAGCACAATGCGCGGATCGCTGATGGTGCTAATCGACAAAGCAGCGCCGTGAATGAGATTAATCAAAGTATTGAAGAGTTAGCGCAGCAGGGAAGTCGCACCCAAGAGGTATTTGAACAAAGTGAACAAGCAGTGACCAGTTTTGATCAACGCATGAAGGAGTTAACCAAAAAAGTCAGTGCTTTTAATGGGTTGAGCAAGTAACTATACGAGGTGTCGCACACAAATGCTAACGCCTTTATTGCTTGTGTCTTTGCCGTGCTCCGGTAGGATAGCGCGAGGAGGGCGGCATGAATCTAACCCAAATTGATGCGTTTTGTGCAGTGGCAGACACCGGATCAGTGTCTGAAGCAGCACGTCAGCTGGATGTGAATCGTTCACGATTGAGTATGGCGATTAAAGCGCTAGAACAATCACTTAACGCCGAATTGTTTTATCGCACCGGTAACCGTCTAACCCTGTCGGAAATCGGCAAAGCTGTGTACAAAGATTTCGAGAGTATATCGGTCACGGCGGCACGTATTCGTCGTACGTGCGAGCAAGCGAATGCGGGCTTTAATGCCGAAGTGTGGATTGCGCGTGATGATGCCATTCCCGATCAACTTTGGCAGGATTGGGCCCATCAGCTTAACAAGCGCTTTACCGCGACCTCCTTTAACCTTGTGCTGGCCTCGAGCGGTGATTTGGCCAACTTGGTTGAAACCCAACAAGTCGACTTTGCGTTTGGGGTCGATTACGAGCGTATTGACGACCCACGTATCAACTACCAACCGCTGGGTAAAATTCGCATGATGTCTGTATGTAACAGTGAGCATCCGTTGAGTCGACTACGTCGGGTCAGTGATGATCAACTACGTAACGCCATGCAAGCGGTAATGGTCTACCTCAATGAAAAAGACAATCCCGAGCTTCAACCCTTCTCACGCCGCTATATTGGCTTTTCTAGCTTTGAATATATGCTCAATACCATTTTGCAAGAAGAGGCATGGGGCGTGCTACCTGAGCCGCTGATCCGCAAACACCTCCGCGAGCAGCGCTTGGCTGTGATCAAGCATACTTACGGCCTCACGCAAGAAGACTATTGCCTGTTTACGGCGTCTGGTATGGCCGAACACCCTGGGATCCAATGGCTGAACGATAGCATTACTAACTATTTGTTTGATTTCTAGATCTTGTTTAATTTCTAAATCGTCTATTAAAAGTGATTTATATCATTGTCTTAGGCTGCTTTTTCGGGCCTTTTTAACTGACTTAAAGAAGTTTAAGATTTTCTGAGCGCACACATAGCGCTAGAATGCTTGCACTTGATTTCATCAACCCGGCTGATTGTCATCGAGCCTACTTATTTTCATCTAGCCCACTTATTGTCATCGAGCCTAATTATGACTGCCTATCTTCGTTATCTGCCTTTTTCTCTCGCGGTCCTCGCGTGCTTAACCCCCTGGGTCACTTCGCCCATCGCTTTAGTACTCGGTTTTTTACTTACGTCTTTGGGCGGGGTACCCAGCGGATTACCGCTCACTAAGATCACTAAAAAGCTCCTCGCGTACTCTATCGTTGGACTGGGGTTTGGTATTCCTTTGCAAGAGGCGTTGGCGGTTACCGGCGACGGGATAGGGCTGATTATTGCCACCATTACGGGCACTCTGGTGTTTGGCACGATACTGGCCAAGCTGATCGGGTTGGATCGAAAAACGGGTCATTTAATTGCCTCGGGAACAGCTATTTGTGGCGGCAGTGCCATCGCGGCCGTCTCGCCCGCCATCAATGCCGATGATGAACAAATTGGCCTCGCGCTGGGCACCGTGTTTGTACTGAACTCGCTAGCGCTGTTTGTATTTCCGATGATTGGGCATGCGTTAGGGCTTGATCAGCATACCTTTGGGACTTGGGCGGCGATCGCGATTCACGATACATCATCGGTGGTGGGGGCGGCGTCTGCCTATGGTGAGCAAGCATTAACCACCGCCACGACACTCAAGCTTGCACGTGCATTATGGATTGTGCCTGTCGCCTTTGTCAGTGCACTGATGTTTCGTAGTCACGCCAAAAAAATCACTATTCCATTTTTTATTGTCTTTTATTGCTTAGCTATCGGCATCAGTGATGTGTTTGTGCAAGCACAACCGATTTACGATGTGATTTTCGCGGTGGCTAAGCAAGTGTTGGTGGTGTGCTTGTTCTTGATAGGCTGCAGTATCTCTATCGCCCAGCTACGTGCCGCAGGCCCCAAGCCCCTGTTTTTTGGCATTGCGCTATGGGTGATTATCTCTTGCTCGTCGCTTGCTTGGCTGCTCTTTGCTGCTTAGTTGTCCGGTTTTGCTTCAGGATCACTCGTGCGGTGTGTCCTGAGGCAAACGGAGTACCGCGACCAATAAAAAAGCACTGAGTGCCGCAGCAAACTGCCACCATCCCGTGCTGGTCACTGCGAGAAAAAGCTGCAAGGTAATGGCAGCAAGCAAAATACCTTTCCTCATCTTCTTAGTCCATAAAGAATATAAATGTGCGTTTAGTATGCGCAATAGTTATATAAGAGCAAAATGCGATTTTGCGCTATCTCATAACTAAAATGTGTTTAGGACACTGAGTGTCAAAAATACTGACAGTTGATTTTTTTTATAAATTATTGAAATTAAATGCCTTTCATTTTCCACTTAACGGGGTGATGAAAACGCCAGCAAGTTCGCATTTGTAAAGCGGCGCAGTAGCACCAAGAATGTGTGCGTGTTTTCTACTTTTGGTGTTTTATGTCTCCTCAAAACGTGATCAATGAAAAGTCAGTCTTAGTGTTTTCGGCCCTTCTCGCATTGGGGTTTGCCATCACCGGCCTGGCCGTAGGGTGGTTTGCTGGCTCTTTAGTGATTATGTTCGACGGTATCTACTCGTTGATTAGCCTAGTGTTAACTTTGTTGTCACTGGGCGCGTCATGGTATATACACTCGCGCTATGCAAGGCCGATCACACGTGCGCTGCTCACTCCGCTTGTTGTCGCCATTAAAGGTGCCGTGATTATGCTGTTGGTGAGTTATTCCCTTTACGAAGCGGTATCATCCTTGGTCGAGGGCGGACGTGCGGTTAATCCGTCATTGGCGGTGTTATTTGGTATCGTCAACGTGGTGGGTTGCGGTTACGGATGGTGGATGATTGCGCGTAAAAATCAAGCAGGGCAAAGCCAGTTGGTGGAGGCGGAATCGCGCCAGTGGCAAATGGACACCTTATTAAGTCTCGCAGTCACCTTAGGCTTTTTAGGTGCTTGGTTAGTGGCGCATTCACCTTGGTCGGATTATGCGGTTTATGCGGACCCTATGATGATGGTATTGATGTCGTTCTACTTTATCAAAGTGCCGTTCATCATGGTGCGTAACGCGTTAAAAGAGCTCGCACCTGTCACGGTAAAGTGGTATCGCACCCGAACGATGACAGTTTAACTGCTGCGGTTTTATCGAAGGATTGTGATTGTCTCTACTGTTTGATTTAATCGTAGATGTATTAAATATCAAGGATGACAATATGTTACTGCCACCACCTCTTAAAAAAGGCGAGACAATGGGCTTTTTCTCGCCATCATCACCTGCCACCGTATTTGCTCCGCAAAGGTTTGAACGCGCGATGGGCTATGCCAAAGCACAAGGCTTTGACCTTAAGGCGGGGGCATTGACAGGGCAATCGGATCACTATCGCTCAGCCTCGATCAAGGCGCGTGCGGAAGAGCTCAACCAGTTGATCCGTGATCCGAATGTGCGCTGCATCATGTCCACGATTGGTGGAATGAACAGCAATGCTTTGCTTCCCTATATCGATTATGCCGCTTTGGTTGATGATCCTAAGATTATCGTGGGTTATTCGGACCTCACTGCTTTACTGCTCGGTATCTATGCCAAAACGGGATTAATCACCTTTTATGGACCAGCCTTAGTGGCGTCTTTAGGGGAGTTCCCGCCATTGGTCGATGAAACCTTTGACGCGTTTCGAGCCGTAACAACTGAGAATGTAACGCTGCCGATGACCTATAAGATGCCTGCCCAATGGACGGATGTCATGATTGATTGGGGTGAACAGACAGAGGCAAAACTGACCTATGAGAATGCATGGCAATTTATGGGTAAAGGTCAGGTAAATGGGCGCATTATCGGTGGCAACCTCAATACGCTGAGTGGGATCTGGGGAACGCCTTATATGCCAGCGATTGAAACAGGCGATATTCTGCTGATTGAGGACTCTTTGTTGGATATTGCCACGGTTGAGCGCTCACTCGCACACCTAAAACTGGCTGGGGTGTTTGATATGGTAGGCGCGGTGTTACTTGGTAAACACGAGCTGTTTGATGACAAAGGAACGGGACGTTCAACCTATAACGTTCTTGAAGAAATACTCGATGGGAAGCCGCTCGCTGTGGTTGATGGTTTTGACAGTTGCCATACGCATCCGATGTTAACCATACCTTTGGGGGCTCAAGCCTGTATTGATTTTGATGCCCAGACGGTCTCACTCACGCAACCTTGGTTGGCGGGTGAGCACGCTGGGCAATGAGCTTGGATCAGCTTGTGCACTACAACGCGAGTTTAGTGAGGTAGTGATGGCTTAACGTCAGTGAGCGTGCCAGCGGCTTGGGTAGGGTGTCGATTTCGAGGCTATCAAGCAGGTTTTTCACATGCAGCCCAAGTTCGGTATCACCACTGATACTGAGTTGACGCTGGAAAAACAGCGTATCCGGATCGCAATAGTGAGTCGCCATTTTCAAAAACGCTAACCAATCTCCCTCGATACTGGCGTCTTCCTCCCCAGACAAGCGCACCAATAATTGGTTGTCTTCGTTCAGCGACACGAACCAATTGGCGTTGAGATCGCGCAAACCAATGCGAATGGTACGGCCAGCAAGAAAGTCGAACTCTTCCTCCGCCAGCGGCACGGCAAAAGCGGTATTCATCAATTTAGTCAACACCTGGGCCTGTAGCCCTTGTGGTAACTGAGTGATCGCTTTTAGGCCTGGTGTAATCAGATTGGGCTGAGGCAGTGGCAGAGCAAGGGGTTGTTGTGTGATTGGGTTAACGAGCATTTGGCTTTCCTTTGGTGCCAATGGTTGAGTACCACTAGAGTAGCGAGGTTGGAGGCGCTGCCATTGGATCCGAGTCAAAAATGAGGAGGGTTTTTGTGGCAACAGCGTCATTTATCGCGATTTTTATCCTCATGGGGAAGTGAGCTTGATACATATCAACCCCCCACACTGGCAACGCCCTTATCTTAGCCGGACAATCATAAAATGGAATGCAATGTTATGGAGCTCCTTTGTCCGGCGGGCAATATTCCGGCGGTTAAAAAAGCGATCGAGCATGGCGCCGATGCGGTGTATGTCGGTTTAAAAGATGATACCAATGCGCGCCATTTTGCTGGGCTGAACTTCACCGACAGCAAATTGCAGCGTGCCAGTCAGTATGTGCATGACCACGGCAAAGACTTGCACGTTGCTATTAACACCTTTGCTCACCCCGATGGTTGGCGCCGCTGGCAATATGCGATTGATAGCGCCGCCGGAAATGGCGCTGATGCACTGATCCTTGCTGATATGGCCTGTTTAGATTACGCCGCCAACACCTATCCCGATTTGGATATACACCTTTCTGTTCAAGCATCCGCCACTAACGCTGGGGCGATCCGTTTCTATCAGCAGCAATATGGCGTTAAGCGAGTGGTATTGCCGCGGGTGCTGTCTATTCATCAGGTTAAACAACTGGCACGCGATACCGATGTCGATTTAGAGGTATTTGCCTTCGGCAGCCTGTGCATTATGGCTGAAGGGCGCTGTTATTTATCGTCTTATCTTACCGGCCAATCGCCCAATACCGTGGGCGCTTGCTCACCGGCAGCATTCGTGCGCTGGCAAGATACTGAGCATGGGTTGGAGTCGCGCTTAAACGGCGTCTTGATTGATCGGTACCAAGCCGATGAAAAAGCGGGATATCCCACCCTATGCAAAGGTCGTTTCTGTGTCGATGGCAACCGCTATCACGCACTGGAAGAGCCCACCAGTTTGAACACTTTAAGTGTCCTGCCTGAGCTTTATCGCGCCGGGATCAAATCGGTCAAAATCGAAGGTCGTCAGCGCAGCCCTGCGTATGTGGAGCAAGTTGCACGGGTATGGCGTCAAGCGATTGATCGCTGTGTCGCAAACCCTGATGCGTTTGATATTGCGCCGGATTGGGCGCACTCGCTCGATAGCCTTTCTGAAGGGGTGCAAACCAGTTTGGGTGCTTACCATCGCAAGTGGCAATAAGGAATTATGATGCAATTTTCTCTCGGGCCAATCCTGTATTACTGGCCCAAGGCTGAGGTTGAAGCCTTTTATCAAGCGGCGACAGACAGCCAAGCCGATGTGATTTATCTCGGCGAAACCGTCTGTGCTAAGCGGCGAGAGCTGAAAACCAAAGACTGGATCGGGCTCGCGCGTGAGCTGGCTGAGTCTGGTAAACAAGTGGTGCTCTCGACCATGGCGCTGATTGAAGCGCCCTCAGAGCTGACCATGCTAAAACGCTACTGTGATAATGATGATATTCGCATTGAAGCGAATGACGTGAGCGCGGTGCAATTTTTAAGCGAGCGTCGGCAGCCCTTTGTGGTGGGGGCGGCCATCAATTGCTATAACCCGCAAACATTAAAGCAATTTGTTGACCTTGGCATGACACGCTGGGTGATGCCGGTGGAGCTTTCGCGCGATTGGTTGGTGAATATGTTGAACGGCTGCGATGCACTGGGCATTCGCGATCAGTTTGAGGTGGAGGTGACTGGCTATGGTTACTTACCACTGGCTTATTCGGCACGCTGTTTTACCGCGCGCTCAGAAAACCGTGCCAAAGATGACTGCGAGCTGTGCTGCCTCAACTACCCCAATGGGCGGTTAACCGAGTCACAAGAGGGTCAAGCGGTATTTGTGCTGAACGGCATTCAAACCCAGTCCGGGCAATGCGCCAATCTCGTTAACGATTTACCGTCGATGCAAGGGCTGGTGGACGTGGTGCGGTTAAGCCCACTGTCGCTTGACACCTTGCACTGGATAGACAAATTCCGTGCTAACCAAGCAGGCACCCAGCCGCAACCGCTCAACCACGATTGCAATGGCTATTGGCACCATTTGGCGGGCATGGCACAAGTTTTAGATTAAACGCGATAACAAAAACAGCCTGCGTAATCGGGTAGAGAGGTGAAGGTATGTTGTATTTAGAGTTCTTGTTCTTACTGCTAATGCTGTATATCGGCTCCCGATACGGGGGCATTGGGCTGGGCGTGGTCTCGGGAATCGGCTTGGTCATAGAAGTGTTTATCTTCCAGATGCCGCCAACGTCACCGCCCGTAACCGTGATGCTGATTATTCTTGCGGTCGTCACCTGTGCCTCTATCTTGGAAGCGGCAGGTGGCCTTAAGTATATGCTGCAAGTGGCCGAGCGATTATTGCGTAAAAATCCAAAACGCGTCACTTTGATTGCGCCGTTTGTCACCTATGCCATGACCTTTATGCTTGGTACCGGTCACGCGGTGTATTCCATTATGCCGATTATCGGTGATGTCGCGCTGAAAAATGGTATTCGTCCGGAGCGCCCCATGGCCGCAGCGTCGGTTGCTTCTCAAATCGCGATTACGGCGTCACCTATCTCCGCTGCGGTGGTGTATTACCTTGCCCAGCTTGCCGATATTCAACATGACATTACGTTAGTCTCGATTTTGTTGGTCACCGTACCCGCCACCTTGTTTGGTACCTTGCTGATGTCTCTGTACAGCTTGCGCCGCGGCAAAGAGCTGGATGACGATCCGGATTACCAAGCGCGCTTACAAGACCCGAAATGGCGTGATCGTATCGAAAATACCACCGCGACCTCGTTAGATGAGGTATTACCCCGTTCCGCGCGCAATGCGGTGTTATTGTTCATTAGTGCCATCGTTACCATTGTGATTATCGCTATGTGGCCAGAAATTCGCACAGTGGCAGGGGAGAGTAAGGCCATCAGCATGTCAGTCGTCATTCAAATGATGATGCTCTGCTTTGGCGGCATCATCCTACTGGCGACACAAACCGATCCGCGCAATGTGCCCAATGGCGTGGTGTTTAAATCTGGGATGGTAGCGGCCATTGCCATTTTTGGGATTGCCTGGATGTCAGATACTTACTTCCAATACGCGATGCCGCAGTTTAAGTCTGGAATTGTGGATATGGTCACTCAGTATCCATGGTCTTTTGCTCTGGCCTTGTTTATCGTGTCAGTAGTTGTTAATTCACAAGCTGCCACCGCACGGATGATGTTGCCGGTAGGTCTTGGGTTAGGGCTCGACCCTGCACTGCTTATCGGTATTATGCCGGCGGTGTATGGGTACTTCTTTATCCCCAACTATCCTTCTGATATTGCGACCGTGAATTTCGATGCATCTGGCACCACCAAAATCGGTAAATGGTACTTCAACCATTCATTCATGGCGGTTGGTTTAATTGGTGTGGTGAGCGCCTGTGCGTTCGGTTACGTGTTGGGGCAGATTTTTATCGCCTAATACGCAAAAGGATACGAAGAACAAGGATGCAGGTGGGGCGTACCTCGGTTGAGGGCTTGGATGTAAATTTTGCCTGAATGTACAAATTGGTGACATGCATCATCAACATGCGCCGCATCTGTTTGCAACGCCTGGCCAAGTAGTCGGGCGTTTTAAGCCAAAGGAGCCAACATAATGATTGATAAACATACCGTGATGCGGGTTGCGCGGCCAACTGATAACTTAGCCGATATTACGAATATGTATTGTGAAGGATTAGGTTTTGAGTTGCTCGGGACCTTCTCTGGCCACAATGACTTTGATGGTGCCATTATCGGTCATCCGCATCACAATTATCACCTTGAGTTTACCCACCACCGCGGCACCCATGTTGGACCAGCCCCCTCACAAGAGAATTTATTGGTTTTTTATTTGCCGGATCACTCGGCATGGCAAGCGGCGTGCAAAAAAATCGAAGCGGCCGGATTTACACCGGTTTCGAGTTATAACAGTTATTGGGATAAAGACGGCTGCACCTTTGAAGATCTGGATGGTTATCGTGTGGTGCTTCAAAATCGCGAATGGGCATGGTGAATGTGAGTTAGCGCGTCTCTCATCAGCTCATAAGTTATTGGCTATTAACATTATTGGCATAACAGATTAGCGCTTTGTGTGATTGTCTATTAACGTTACTCATGTTTAGTTAGCAATAACTAATGATAGCGTCAGTGCGGCCTAGTCAGGTGTTTTAGCGTTCGCACTGATGGATAAAACATAAGGAGAAAGCAATGTCTCAGCAACGCTCAACGTCGGGCGGTCAATGCCCCGTGATGCATGGTGGCGCAACATCGGAAGAGATGGCACACAAAACCTGGTGGCCCAAWGCACTTAACCTCGACATTCTTCATCAGCACGACACAAAATCAACGCCGTTTGATAACGATTTTGATTACCCGTCAGCCCTAAAAACCCTCGATATTGACGCACTTAAAAATGACGTTAAGTCGCTACTTACCGACAGTCAGTCTTGGTGGCCTGCAGATTGGGGACATTACGGCGGATTGATGATCCGCATGGCATGGCACTCGGCAGGGAGCTATCGCATTGCTGACGGTCGCGGTGGCGGTGCAACAGGTAACCAGCGTTTTGCACCTTTGAACTCATGGCCGGATAACGCCAACCTCGATAAGGCCCGTCGCCTYCTATGGCCGATTAAGAAAAAATACGGCAACAAAATTAGTTGGGCAGATTTGATCTTGCTCGCGGGCACGCTGGCGTATGAATCGATGGGGCTAAAAACCTATGGGTTTGCGTTTGGGCGTGAAGACATTTGGCATCCAGAGAAGGATACTTATTGGGGCGCAGAAAAAGAATGGTTGGCCCCAAGTGATGCAGAGAACAGCCGTTACTCTGGCGCACGCGATCTCGAAAATCCACTTGCCGCAGTGATGATGGGGCTGATTTATGTTAACCCTGAAGGGGTAGATGGCAACCCAGATCCGCTCAAAACTGCCCATGATATGCGTGTCACGTTTGAGCGCATGGCGATGAACGATGAAGAAACCGTCGCGCTAACTGCCGGTGGCCATACCGTGGGTAAATGTCACGGCAATGGCGATGCGAGCGTATTAGGACCTGAGCCTGAAGCGGCCGACGTTGATGAGCAAGGCTTAGGCTGGAACAACCACCAAGCGCGTGGCATTGGTCGCGATACGGTCACCAGTGGCATTGAAGGGGCTTGGACTACCCATCCCACGCAATGGGATAACGGCTACTTTTATCTCCTGTTTAACTATGAGTGGGAATTGAAGAAAAGCCCTGCGGGTGCCTGGCAGTGGGAGCCTATCGAYATCAAAGAAGAAGATAAACCTGTTGATGTTGAAGACCCCTCGATTCGTCGTAACCCCATCATGACCGATGCCGATATGGCACTCAAAATGGACCCGGCCTATCGCAAAATCTCTGAACGCTTTTATCAAGACCCTGACTACCTGGCAGACGTCTTTGCCAAAGCCTGGTTTAAATTAACGCACCGTGATATGGGGCCCAAGTCACGTTACATCGGCCCAGATGTGCCGAGTGAGGATTTGATTTGGCAAGATCCCGTGCCTGCAGGACGTACCGATTATGACGTGGCAGCGGTAAAAGCAGATATTGCCAATAGTGACCTGACGTTGGCAGAGAAAGTGACCACCGCATGGGATAGCGCACGGACTTATCGCCAATCCGATAAGCGGGGTGGGGCGAACGGCGCGCGGATTCGCCTAGCACCGCAAAAAGACTGGCAGGGGAACGAGCCTGAGCGTCTGGCGAAGGTAGTCAACGTGCTGAGTAATATTGCTCAGAAACACCAGATTAGTCTCGCTGACACCATCGTGCTGGCAGGAAACCAAGGCATTGAAGAAGCAGCAAAAGCGGCTGGTGTGGTCGTCGACGTACCGTTTGCGCCGGGCCGTGGTGATGCCACGCTTGAGCACACTGATGTGGATTCATTTGAAGTACTAGAGCCGGTCGCAGATGGGTTCCGTAATTGGCTGAAAAAAGATTACAACGTTCAGCCCGAAGAGCTCTTGCTTGATCGCGCCCAATTGATGGGACTCACCGCACCTGAAATGACAGTACTACTGGGCGGTATGCGTGTGCTTGGCACCAACTATGGTAGTGCCCCGGAAGGCGTATTTACCGATCGGGTCGGTGAGCTGAGTCATGACTTTTTCGTCAACCTGACGGACATGGCGTATCAGTGGAAACCTGTCGGCCGTAACCGCTATGAGATCATTGAGCGTAATTCGGGGGCAGTGAAGTGGACGGCGAGCCGCGTCGACTTAGTGTTTGGCTCTAACGCCATTTTACGCGCCTATGCAGAGTTCTACGCGCAAGATGATAACCAAACCAAGTTTGTGCACGATTTTGTTGCAGCGTGGGTGAAGGTGATGAACGCTGATCGTTTTGATCTGGTCGCTAAGCAATGATTTAATCGTTACAAATTGTGATCACCAAGCCGCCTTTCATTGATAGGCGGCTTTTTATTTGTCTTAAATCAAGTCAGGGCTTGGTTGTTGTCGTGCTACAGGCAGGGTTTTAGTACAGTGAGCTGAGTAAATTCCATCCAATTCTTTTATCTTTACCATCTGGCGGAGTGAATTATGCTAGAACTTCTCGTTGGGCTAGTTGTAACCGTGGCTGTGGGTTATTTCATTGTCAAAGGTTATCGTCCTGCAAGCACTTTGCTGACCGCAGGGATTATATTACTGATCATCACAGGGATATTAGGGCACAGTGTTCTGCCGGCTAAATTAACGTCGACGGGCAATCTTTTTACTGATTCGCTGGAATATGTGAAATACATGCTGCAATACCGTGGTGGCGGCCTCGGGATGCAAATCATGTTGCTGTGTGGTTTTGCGGCCTATATGTCGCATATTGGTGCCAACAACGTGGTGGTGAAGCAGTTCTCTAAGCCGTTGTCGGTGATCAAGTCGCCTTATGTGTTGTTGGTTGCAGCCTACATTGTCGCTTGTTTGATGTCACTGGCGGTCAGCTCTGCAACTGGCTTAGGTGTGCTTTTAATGGCTACCTTATTCCCGATGATGACTGCGATGGGCATTTCTCGTCCCGCCGCGACTGCAGTGTGCGCGTCTCCTGCAGCGATTATACTTTCACCCACCTCGGGAGATGTGGTGATTGCAGCGGAAAAAGCAGGCTTACCGCTCCACGTGTTTGCGGTCGAAACCGTAWTGCCGGTCTCTATTTGTGCGATTATTGTGATGGCCGCCGCGGCGTACTTTTGGAATAAATACCTGGATAACAAAGAAAACACGCCGATGGAGCGTGTGGACGTCTCCGAGATAGAAACTCACGCGCCAGGTTATTACGCCGCCTTACCTTTTCTGCCTATCATTGGGGTGTTTTTATTTAACGGTGAAACCATTCCGGGCCTCTATCTAGATATCTACACCATTGTGGTGCTCTCTATCTTTTTAGGTGCGCTCGTCGACTTCGCCACCAAACGTTTTAATGGTCGCAAAACGTTAGAAGATCTGGATGCGTGTTATGAAGGGATGGCGGATGCCTTTAAAGGCGTGGTGATGCTGTTAGTCGCTGCAGGGGTATTTGCACAAGGCCTTATGTCAATTGGTGCGATTGACAACTTACTCGGCTTAGCAGAAAGCGCTGGGGCAGGCGGTATTGCATTGATGATGCTGCTTACTTTACTCACCGTCGCAGCCGCTGTTGCCACTGGCTCTGGAAATGCACCTTTCTATGCGTTTGTTGAATTAGCACCGTCTTTGGCAGCGAAAATGGGCCTCAATCCGGCATTTTTGATTATCCCTATGCTGCAAGCCTCTAACTTAGGCCGAACCATATCGCCGGTGTCTGGAGTGATTGTGGCGACATCTGGGATGGCAAAACTCAGCCCGTTTGAGGTGGTTAAGCGCACCTCGGTGCCGGTCCTCTGCGGGTTAATTACCGTGATTATTGGCACCCTTGTATTGGTGCCGATGATGGCGTAACGTCGCAAGGCATGAAACGCTCGCGTGCAAGTGCTCGCGGGCGTTTTTAATCGTATCACGCCATAGACCAATACAGTTTTGGAAGAAAGCAACATGACTGCCCCGACCAAAATCACCTTTTTCTCCACCTTAACGCCCATGGTGGCCGCCGGTGTTAAAACCATCACCATTCGCGATGAATCTGAAAGTCACTATCAACCCGGTTCGCGCGTCGCGGTACATCAGCTAGAAACTGATCATTATGTATGTGACATTGTGATCGACAGCGTTGCTCCGCTAGCGTTCGAGGACATTAATGCCCGTCATGCTGAACAAGAGGGGATGTCACTTACCGAGCTGAAGGCGCTGATTTTGCAAATCTACCCAGCGCGTCCCCCGTTGTTTGTGATTGATTTCCACCTTGCTTAAACACCCGCTATTTTACTGAGCGGCTCGCCTATAAAAAAACGCCCGATAATACGGGCGTTTGACTACTATGAGTGGTTGATTAAACAATTTTGGGTTGGCCGTCTGATGCTGTTGCACCACCGTCTACGGGCAAATTGACACCAGAGATAAACGACGCATCGTCACTGACTAGAAATGCCACGGCAGAGGCAACTTCCTCTGGTTCTGCTGGGCGTCCCAGAGCGATACGCTCATTAAACTTTTCTCGAACTGAGTCAGGCCAGCCATTGGTCATGTTGGTTTTAACCAAGCTTGGACAGACCGCATTGACACGTACTCCTTGTAAACCGTGGTCCAGTGCCATGGCACGCGTTAGATTCGCGACAGCGCCTTTTGCAGCACAGTAAAAAGCAGCGCCCCAATCACCGCCTAAACCCGATACGGAGGCCGTGTTTACCATAGAGCCTTTTGTTTTAATCAATTCAGGCATTGCATATTTTGCGCAAAAGACTACGCCATCAATATCAACACCAGACACTTTTTCCCAATCGGCTAGAGTGCCGTCAATAACAGAGCCAGGAGTATGCACGCCTGCGTTATTTATCAGTATATCAAGTTGCCCGAAGTGGTTAACAACGTCTTGTATCATTGCTTCTACTGCTTTTGGATCTGACACATCGACAGAGAGTTTCAAGACGCGATCAGCATCGTATTTTGCTGCTGTGTCATCTAGAGCTGTCTTGTTCCAGTCTGCAATCGCAACCTTTGCACCTTCTTGATAGAGGCGGTCGGTAATCGCTGCACCAATACCGTTGGCTGCGCCAGTAATTAACGCCACTTTTTGGTTAATACCTTTCATTGTGTTCTCCGTTTTTGTCTATTGAATTAAGCAAATACCGGATCCATGCTGCCGGCTTCTCGGGGGGCCATCAGCTTAAAGTTGTCGCTGTAGTCCACGGGAATGGCGATAACAGCTGGGCCTTGGGTATCTATGGCTTGTTTAAGTTGGGTGACTAAATCTTCTTGTCGTGTGACCGCATAGCCCTTGGCGCCAAAGGATTCGGCATAGGCTTTAAAATCAATCGGACCAAATTTCACCCCTGAATAACGCTGGTACTTTTTAACTGCCTGCATTTCCACCATGTTATAGGCGTTATCGACCCAGATGATGTGCAGCAAGTTACACTTGAGACGCACTGCCGTTTCTAGCTCCATACTTGATTGCATAAATCCACCGTCTCCGGACACGGACACCACTTTACGGTCGGGGTTGAGTAAGCTCGCGCCAATTCCCCACGGCAAGGCGACGCCCATGGTTTGTTGACCGTTTGAGACCAATAATTGCCGAGAGCGGAAGCAATTAAGATAGCGCGCAATCCAAATATGGAAGCTGCCCATGTCTAAGCACAAGGTGGTGTCTGGCGTGATCACATCCTGCATGGCTTTAATCAAATGCAGTGGATGCATGGCAAAATCTTGGTGTGAACGACTGTATGCTCGAATAGCTTGGCGCTGGTGGGCCACTTCTTCAAGTAAATCAACTGTTGATGCGGGCATCAGCCATTGATGGTCGAGTTGTTCGGTGAGCGCATTAAGAGTGGGCTCAATCTGGCCAACGAGCTCCACGCTAGGGCGGTAATAGTGCTCAATTTCTGCTGGTGCCACATCGATATGGATAATATCGGTGTGTTGCGTGTTCCAAAGCTCTGGATCATATTCAATTGGGCCAAAACCAATAGTGACGATCAGATCAGCGTTCGCTAACAAGAGATCACCGGGTTGATTATTAAATAAGCCGACCCGACCCGCAAAGCGCTGATAGTAGGTGATGTCGACGGTACCAGCGGCTTGGTAGGTCCCGATGACGGGAAGCTGGGTACGATTGAGTAGGGCGCGAATGGCTGCGGCATTTTCAGGACGGCTGGCTTGTAACCCCAGTAAGAATACCGGATTATGCGCCGCTTTGATTTTGTTGGCCGCTTCGCGGATAGCGCGCGTATCAGCCATCCCTAATGGTGCCGGGAATGAAGGCGCGAGCACGCCACTGTCGACCGGTTGGTTAAGAATATCCATAGGTAAACTGACAAACGCGGCACCCGGGCGACCGCTTTCCGCTGCACGAAAAGCGTTGGCAAGGATTTCAGAGGTCGCTGAACCGGCTTGGACTTCGGCACTGTATTTGGTAACCGAATTGAAAATGCTGACGGTATCTAGGCTTTGGTGGGTTTGTTTTTGTTGATCGGCACGTTTCACCGCCCCACCTAAAGCAACCACAGGATCGCCTTCAGAATTAGCAGTCGCCAGTCCAGTCACCAGGTTCGTGCAGCCCGGGCCGGACGTTGCCATGGTGACGCCCGCTTTACCGGTTAAGCGGCCAATAACACCGGCCATAAAGGCGCCATTCGCCTCATGGCGGACCGGGATCATTTTGATATTGGTATCTTCAATCGCATCAAAGAGGCGATCAATTTTTGCGCCAGGTATACCAAAAATATACTCGACGCCTTGGCGTTCTAAGTGGGTTGCGACCAGTTGTGCGCCTGTGTCCCAATGCGTTGTTGTTGTCATGTTGGGCTCCTCGTGAGGTTAGCTCCCTATGGGAGGTGATATTATTTTTCTGCTTGTTCGATAGCGGCGTGAATATTGTCTGGTGTTAAGTTCGCGCCCAAAAATTCCGCATTGGTGGGGAGGTCAATCACCAACTTGGAGACGCGGCCGATTTGCAAGGTGCCGCATGCCAACTCGTAGTCTTGGACATGGCCGCCGCCTGCGCGAGTGTCAGTGATAAAGTGCTCGTGATAGCCTGCGACATTGATGCCCTGGGTATATTGCGGGCTACGGAAACCAGCAATCACGCCATTCACATGATCAAAACGAAATTCTGGTTGGGCATCGATGGCCTCGAGCATGGGCTTGTATGGCGGTGTTTGCTTGGGCACGGTGCGCGTACGCACATGCTCGAAGGCACCATCAATTCGAACGGCACAGAATAGATTGTCACTTGGTACCAGTGTGTCGATTACGTCGTGCAGCTCTTGGCGCGACATGGGATGATCAAACCGTTGTGTAATGTCTGGTTTGAAAAAGGTCATAACGGCGAATGGTGTTTTTTGCTCAGGATCCGCGCGCCTTGCCGAACCATCGCCGCGTAGTTGAAAAATCGTCTGATCAAAGGCGATGAGTTCACCGTCCAATTGGTTAAAGGTCCCTAGGCCAAAGTCGCCATGCTCGAGCAGGTCGGCCATGGTGGTCTCGCCCTCATACACGCCATCAATCAAGGCACTCATCAATGAGGTTTGATAAATCTCACCTTCTCCTGTTTGTTGGTGATGCTTGAGATAGGCGGCGGCGACATGTTCTGCACAGTGGCAGGTTTGGGTGCTCATAAAGCGTCCTTATAAACCGAAGTCAGTTAGGTTAAAACCGAATCTTGATGATGCGAGGTTGAAGAAGGAGACACCAATACAAATAACGTTGGTTTTGATATCTAAAAGATATGGCACATGGAAAACGTGGTAAGATATTGAATCCAACAAAGTTGATAATGCGCAGCATTAAGGCATGACGATGGAGTTTAGGTATTTACGGTATTTCGTCACAGTGGCCGAGTGTCAGCACTTTACGCGCGCGGCTGAGAAACTGGGTATTGCTCAGCCGCCACTGAGCCAGCAAATTAAAAAGCTAGAACAAGAGATAGGTGTGCCCTTATTAGAGCGCCTACCGCGAGGTGTGTCGTTGACACCAGCAGGAGCGGTGCTTTATCAAGATGCGGTAAAAATTCTCAGTCAGTTAGATCAAGCCGTGCAGCGCACAAAGCAGGTTGCCCGCGGGGAACGTAATCAAATACGCCTCGGTTTTGCCAGCTCGACGGTCGTCAGCCAACAAGTGTTAGCGCTGGTGCGAGGGTTACAAGAACATCATCCCGATATTGATTTTCAGCCGGTCGAGCAGCCCATGCCATCATTAGTGGAGACACTTCGTCAACAAGAGGTGGATTTAGCTTTCTTACGTTTGCCTTGTTATGCCAGTGAACATGTGGCGCATACCGCCTTATTTGATGATCCCTTTAAACTGGTTGTCGCGGCTGACCATCCTCTCGCGACATGTCACAGCGTGACGTTGTCACAGCTCGGCAATGATCCGATCATTCTCTTCCCTCGTGATATCGGGCCTGGGCTCCATGATGCGTTATCTGATGCATTAAAAAGCGCAGGATTGACACCATCTTCTGCATCGCTTGCGCCACAACTCCATTCCGCAACCGCAATGGTATCCGCGGGTTTTGGCGTGGCCTTGGTTCCCGCTTCGCTAACCACCCAGTTGAGCGGCCACGTGTCTGTGCTGTCGCTGGTACAGATGCCTTTGAGTAGCCAAGTGGTGCTGGCTTGGCAACGCACGAATACTGCCCAAGTGGTGCGTCGCTGTATTGCAACGGCACGCGAATGGGCGAATGCTCAGTAAGCCACCCAGATCGTCATCGCGTTCAACGCTAACGTGCGGCGTGTTGTAAAAATTCGAGTTGCATACGCTCTTGCTCGGACATTTGATAGGGTGTGTCCGACAATTGGTCAATGTCAAAGACGCCCAATGAATAGGTGTCTTTCGGAGTGATACCAAATTGTGCTCGCTCGCCGGGGGAGCCTGACATACGTTCAATCACGATATTTTTTAGCTGCCACTGCTTATCGAAGCCGAGTAACGTTTGCTTAAACGCTTTTAATTCAACAGTGTGATCGCCTTCCTGAAGCCGTTTTTTGGTGGTGAGAAACGCAACGGGTTCGTCGTTTTGGGTGAACAGATTGGCGCGAAAACGATAGATTCCGCCCTTATCGACATTAAGTTGTAAAGGGATAATCATATCGGCATCACGACCAAAGACGGGTTTTACTTGCGCTAACTGGGCAATCGGCTGATATAGCCTAAAATCGGCAGTGAGCACATCGTGCCCAGAATCAAAGTCTAGGATCGCCTTGAGACGTAACTCCATCGGCCAGCTTTCGTCTGGCTCAATCTGCCATGTGTCTCCCGACACGGTCTTTGTCTCAATCACCTGGTTGGTCCTGACATCAATAATCTCTAAGACGGTTTGATTAACAGGTAAAGAGGCAACCAATGACGCTTGTATCGGATTGGGATAAAAATAGCGGTATTGACTTAATTTGAGCGCGGCTTTCTCGGTGCCATCAAGTATAGGAACGGGTGTACTGATATGCCGATTCCAGTGCAAATAAGGGCTTTGCGGCGAGGCGATGGGCATTGAATAAGGCGGATGTTGGATTTTTTCTGCATAATCCGATGCAATGTAGCTAAGCGAGTTTCGCATGCTAACCGGTACAATATCTGGCTCAGTGGGTTGGGTTTGTTGTGCGAACGTTGTGACCTCTTCGTCTGTTGTTTGGCTCAATGATGACGCACTCTGTTCGTTGGTACGCACTATCGTGTTGGTCGCCAGCGCCATAGACGCTGGTTCTGGTGTATCAAGCCACAAATAGCCGGTAATGCCGATAGCACTTATCAGAGTGACTGCCAGGATCAGTCTTGTCATTGTAACCCCTAATTAACGTGTAACGAACAAACTATCATGAGTGAGAAAATTGAAGAAATCCGACAAGCTGCTTCCTCACCATAAAAAAGCAGCTTTGCCGATTTTGTCACAGTGTGTTGTGCTTATTGCGGTAGGGCGTACACGATCTCTGACAATGTGTCACGGTCCGAATCACGGACATATCGATATTTTTTGCCAAACCAACCATCCTTATCAAAGGTTTCAACTGAGATGCGTGATTGATCGCCAAGCTTGAGCTCTGGATCGGTGGCGGTAACTTTACCTCGATGCGCTGACTTAAAGATCGTGAGGTGGCTGTATTTATTCCCCATTAGCAACGGGTAGTGCATGGGGATAAAGCGTCTCACTCCTTTATGGACATAATCTAACTTGCCATCGAACTCAATCGCGGTCGAACAGCTATCAAATGCATCGACATCGGCAGCGCCACATGCAGAATGCGCGGCAACCACACCGTCATCACTGCCTGGAATAAAGGGAGATGTCGCCCCCAAGAAGTCAGAGCCATTGCCAACAAAGCGAATACGAGGGACACGGTTGTCAGGCCAGTTCGATAATTGGCGTGCGTTGGCGACTTTTAAATCGTTCAGAACGCCAATATTGTCTTTGTTCGGTAACTGACCCATCCAAAGCGATACCGCTTTTTTCATTGTGTGATTAAGCCAACCGCCTCCCTGTGCCAAATTGACAGCAATGTCTGCCATTTCGACACCACCACCAGCACCGGCAAAATCGAAAGTCCCTACAATATTGAGCGGCTCAAGACCTGCGTTAATCAACCAATTTTCTTGGTTATCTAACAGATAGCGTGCAACCAAATCGCCGGTAGAGTGGGTGACTAAAAGGCAGCCGGACAAACAGGTTTCTTGCTCTGAAAGGGTTTTTAGCGCAGGCCAAAGGTAATCTGAGGCGATTTTTCCTTCAATACGCTCATTGGCCGGCCAATCTATACGTGCATCGGCGTACTGCAGCCAGTAATCTTGCCAATAGTTAGCGCCATCTTGCACGACTTGATCGTGATCGGGGCGGCTTTGTAGTTGATCAGGCTGAAAACCGTGAATCAGTACCACCTTATAGGGGCCGATCGCCGCGAAGGCAGAAGCGGAAAATATGGCCGCCAGCATGAGTAATGCGCGATATATATTTTTCATTGTTGTAGCCAACTTGTTTTGAGTAAACACTCAGTATTATATAGCGGATTGTACAATAAGTGCCACAATGATAATTTTCTCATTAATCAGTAATTTGACATTATTGAAAAATATTTGTCTGATTTATTTGTCTGTTTTGTATGGAAAATATACGATTTTTGGTTGTTTATTATCGTTTTTATTCATTCAATGGCTTATTCTTAATGTGGTTATTATTTTTTTATATTAATAGAGTGGATCTCACTTTTATGTAAAGTGTGATCTTGTTTCTAATTAAAACGTTTACTATCGCAATGAATTATTGAGTTTTTTATAATCAAAAGAAAAAGCCTATGATTTACTTCGATGCCGTTGCTAGGAAACTCCATCAAGACCACAAATCTACTCGACTTGGCTTCCGAGAAGCCTTGGTACTGGAATGCCTGTTGTTGCATGCGCCTGAGACCGTGTGTAAGCAAACCTTGATTTGTTATGCGTGGGGAAATGAATACATTGGTCAAACATCGTTAGCCAAATCGATCAGTGCGCTAAGACGAAGCTTAATGACGATTAGCGCAGACCCGACCTTAGTGATCACCGTGCCGAAGCAAGGCTATCGCATGGTCGCTGGCATGGTAGAAACCAAGACTGTCGGCGAGTCACTAACAACCGTAGAGCAAACTAAGGTAGCCCCCGTCACGACGAATGCGGTAACGGGTCTCTTTGCTGCTGAATCGAGGCATGATGCTGACAATAAGGCAGTATCGAGTAAACCGATACGCCAGTGTGTCATGATGGCGTTGATGTTATTTGCCTGTGTGGCGAGCAGCGTGTTTGTGGTAGGAAAAATCAATGGCTGGCGTTGGAGTGATGTGGTTCAGCGAGGCGGGCTGACACAGAAACGTGTCGGTAGCCTTTATGTTTTTTACCCTCAAGAAACACGGCTTGACTTTCCGATTGAGCAGTTTTTGAGCCACAGTCAATGTGATTGCCTTGTATATGTAGAAAACAGGCACAAGATAGCAACGATGGTTTTTGTATCAAGAAAGACCAACCGTAGTGTGTTTATCCGCTATTCGCCTTTCAATATCAAGCATGCCACTAGTAAACTTGAGCAATTTCTTGCTGAGGAATAAAAATAGAGTGTTTGCTTTATTTTTATGAGCCTTTTCGAGTGTGTTTTGCGACATCTTATTATTTAGACTCCCTCTCATAGATGTTCTTACTTAAATAATAGAGCCTTAACTCTAATATATATTTTTTTGCTATGTTTTGCGTGATTTTTAGTTCTGAATAAATATCACGTTTTACTTTATGAGAATAAATATGAATTTAACCTAAAGTAATGAACTATAAGGGGAATTTAAATCATCGTTTTTCATTTTGTTTTTATTGTTGGCTGTGGAAAAGTCAAAAAGGTCAGCTTTCGAATAGCTGGCAGACTCTAATAACACCTAACAAAAGGAAGACGTCAAATGGCGACAATCTCACGTACAACAACCTTGACTCTCTCCACCATCGCAGTGCTCGTCAGTGCGGGAGTTGCACAGGCGAGAGTCTATCCTGACCAAATTGTGCTTGATACCTTAGGCGATGACCAATGCCGGGCCAACTATCGGCCCTTAACGGCAGACGAGGCGAGTACCCACCGCCACTTTTTGAACGATCGCATGGGGAAATGGCAAATCGCTGGGCTCGAAGGCGATTGGGCGATCATGGGTAGCGGCTATAACGGTGAAATCAAACACTACGGTCAAACGAAAGATACATGGTGTTATCCCATCAATGATAAGGGCGATATTCCGGATTACGCCGCTCAAAGCGTACCAGAAGGGACTGAGCTCGATGTCCAATATTCACTGGTCAATAATCGCAGTGAATTTGTCAAACCGCTGAGCTATCTCGCGCATTACCTGGGTTACGCATGGGTAGGTGGTAATCACAGTGATTACGTCGGTGAAGATATGAACGTTTGGCGTTCCGGTGATCAATGGTTGATTCGGGGCAATAATGATGGCGGGTGTGATGGCTACCGCTGTGGTGATAAAACCACCATCAAAGTGGATAACTTTGCTTATACCTTAAATGACAGTGATTTCTGGCATGGTGATGTGGTTGAGTCCGATAAACAGTTAGTCAAAACGATTTCTGCTGTCGCCCGCAACAACCTCGACGAGCCTCAACAAGTGGTCGTTGATCTCAAAGTCGATGWGGCCACTAATTGGTCGAAAACCAACACTTATGGATTTGCGCAAACAGTACAAACAGAAAACGAATTTAAGTGGCCATTGGTAGGCAAAACAAAGCTCTCTATCTCATTTGAGGCGAATCAAAGCTTTGCTAACAGTAATGGTGGCTCGAGCAGTGAGCAGGTGACGTTACAAGCGCGTCCATTTGTTCCGGCGAACTCCGAGATCCCTATTCGCGTCGAGCTTTATCGGTCGAGCATTTCTTACCCGTACCGCTTTGGCGCCAATATTAGTTATGACGTGACTTTTGACGGCTTCTTGGGTTGGAGCGGAAACGCGTGGTACTCGCACCCTGAAGATCGTCCTACTTTACGACATATATTTACGATGGGACGTAGCAGCAAGCCTGAGCACGATATTGCTTATCAGTGGCATCACCGCTACATTCCTGGCGAAGTGAAATGGTGGGACTGGAGCTGGGCGGTTGAAAAATATGGCCTAGAAAGTATGCAGTGGGCAACAGGAAAGAGCTTACGTCCTTTCTATTCCTACGTGTCGGGTGATTTTTATGCGGAATCCCAGTATGCAGGGACCATTGAGCTTGGCCATGCAAAGCCGATTGGCCAAACGGCTTCCTCTCGCGTCAAGCGATCTATTTCGCCAATGACCACGACGGGCGAAGCGAATGGGGTAGAATTGATTTCTAACTTTGACTCCGATGAACTTGCGAGCCTCGGTTTCGACAATGCCGAATTGACCATCAAACCTGTGAAGTAAGCAGGAAGACCAAGCTGTCAGTAAAGAGGTCGCTCCCAAAGGTGCGGCCTTAATTGATTAGCCAGATTCATTTTTCTATCTATTGCCATTAAGTGCCTTTAGGAAACGTGCAGGGGTGCCGCCGTAAAGACTGTCAGGTGGCACGTCGTGTTTAACCACCGCATTGGCGGCGATGACGCTGCGTGCCCCGATAGTGACTCCTTGACAGATCACCACATTACCGCCAATCCACACATCGTCTTCTACCACAATGGGTTGGCACCATGTCTCCCATGCGCGGCGGCTTTGATAGTCGAGGGAGTGGGTAGGGGTGTAGAACTGCGTATTGGGGCCAATCAGCACATGGTTGCCAATCGTGATCGGTGCACCATCCAGCATAGTGACATTCATGTTGATTAAGGTGTTGCTGCCAACCTCAATGGTCTCGCCAAACTCACAATGGAACGGAGGTTGAATGACCGAACCTTCGCCGATGGTACGTAATAACGTGGTAAGCAGTTGCTTTCTTGTCGTCGTATCTAGGCTTTGATTGAATGCTAATAAGGTTCGTGTGGCATGGTCTCGCCTGATATCAATGGATCCATCGCTGTCATCAAACACAAGTCCTTGGCACATCTTTTCCCATTCGGTCATTATTTATCTCCTTATCAACCCCAAAACGACGGATGTTGCAGTTCTAGGTGACTTAAAAAAGCGCCACCTAGGGTAGCGCTTGATAATATTGACGTTGCTTAGTTGCTATTGAAAGTAAACACGAACATCGGTTTGGCTCCGGCTGCCGTCGCCAGCGAGTAGCAAGTAAAAATGTTGCTGGTTGCGTAAGTCAACCTCAATGTATTGATTGCTGCCGGGTCTTTCAGAGGCTGCCTGATTTTGCGCTTGCGTTGGCCAATACTCTTCAGCCGCAAACACGTTCAAATCACCTGCATCACCGTCTGCCATGACCCACACTTGCGCTTTGGTCGCACCTTCAGGCACATCGGCATACAGGTAACGGCGTTGATAGACGCTGATGCTATTGGGACTTGCGACGTTAAGCTGAGCCGGGCGCAAGTCATCGGTGCCAGCCGGTGTTTCAGGCTGTGGCTCTGGCGTTGGCTCGGGATCGACTTGGCCTTCCGCATTTACCGCGACAGTGACATCGGTAAAGTCTCCGCGTCCGGTGACACTTAAGGTATACCGGCCTGGCTCCACATCGTTCAGGGTCACGGTTTCATTACTGGTTTGGTTCCACTCGGTGGTGTCAAAGTCATAATAGTGCGCCTGGCGGTCTTTAGCGACGTAGAGATCAGCATTGCCTTGGCCCGCGATGCTAAAGGTAAGCGCAGTGGCGGCACGGTTCAGGTCGATCTGATAGAGATGTTCACTGTATGCCTGCCCGCTAATGGTGACGGTTTGTCCCAGGGACAGGGTTGTAACGTCTGGGTGCTCAGGCTCAGGCTCAGGATCTGGACGAGGAGGCTCGCCGCCATCTGAACTATCCAGCGTCGTCAGCCATTGCGAAAATGCGGGGCCATATTGTTCACCATACTCTTTGGCTAAGCTTGCCCATTGTTCAAATTGTCCAGTTCGTCCGGCTGCGAGCAACGCATCTACCGCTTCTGGGTGCTTTTCAAACAAGAAGCGTACGGCCAAATACCCCCAACGATACACACGATTAACATCATGTTGGTAGGTGGTAGCAAACACGTCACTGAGTGAATAACCGCCTTCTTTGCCCAAGTGAATTGCTTCGGCATAGTCATCGCCATGAGCCATGTATTCAGCAAAGCCTTCCAGCCACCACACGGTATGACCATGACGCAGCACGTCGTTGAAGTCGCCGTACATGTTAAAACGGCCATCAAGATAATGAACGTACTCGTGTTCGAGGTTCCAAATGGAGAGCGATTTCCCCTCGTCATTGCGGTAGGCAATAAAGCGAGCTTGGTTGTCAGGGCTTGCTGGGTCGCCCTCTAAGTACTGGCCGCCGTTATCGGTCGAGTTACCAAACAAGAACGATGAATAGGTTTTGTAGTCCGACGGGTTATCAAATACCACCACTTCAACACTGTCGTTTAGATCATCAGCCACCGCTTGATAACCGGAGCGAACGGTTTGATGAAATGCGTTTTCTTTTTGATGCAGGCTTTCACAGGCTTGTTGAGACTGCGCTTGTGTCATGCTTTGTGAGCGGATCACGGCAGGACCATCACATTGATAACGATAGGGAACGATTTTGGTGGCTAACGTCGATTTGGCATCGATGAGGCCTAACTCCTTCATTTTATCTGGGGCAAACGCATCGACCATTTCAACCAGTCCGACCCAAACGGCATCGTTGGCGCCACCCAGAGGAAAACGAGGCAGAAGATCACGGTAGTGGGTCAGAACCCGTGCACGGATACTTGGCTGAGGTGCCATGAGTAATCGGCCCATCTCGCGGACCGTATTCGACACCAATAAAGCACCGTTTTCAGTTTGTGATAACTGAGGATTATCAATGACAAACTGGTAGAGACGATCGATCAAAGACAAGTCAGCTGCAAGCACATCGTAGAAGGCTTGACGCGATTGATGACCTGCCATGGCGACAAATAGATTGTTCAGCGCGTTGACATAGCCACGCTCTTGTAAGCGCGCTTGATTCAGGTTTTCCAGCAGTCGCAGTTGTAGGTTAAAGGTTTGTGGTAATTGCTTAATGCTATCGGCCATCAACGTCAGGCCATGTAATGCATCGGTTTGCGCACGGCCATCTTCGGTTGCAAAAGGGGATTGTAGAAACTGGACGATGGTATGCGCCAATGCTTCGTCAAGCTTATCAGAATAATCAGCTTGGTCTGTGTCACCATAAAAGCGGACGTAATAAGCTGCGCGAATATATTCAGTGAGGTTGGCGATTTGGCGTGCTTGCGTTGCTTGACCTTGATATTGCGTGACGGTTTGCTCTAGTCGCTGAGCGACTTTGCGGACAAAGGCTTCTTGGTAAACGGAATCATAACGGCTTGATTGGGTATCGTACCAGCTTGTAAAGCAGCTGCGATCTGCATTCGCAATCACTTGGATAGGGCTAGCACTGGCTGCTAAATCGGCGACCTCGCATGACTCGCTTGCCCATGCACTGGTGCTACTTAGCGCGGCAAGCGCGATAAGTGCCGAAAGAGGCTTGGGACGGGAAGGAAATTCATAAGACATTTCAAGCTCCTAGTTTAATTTGGGCGGAGCTTTTATAACGATTTTCTCGATATTTTTGGCGAATTAAGCCCAAATATTAGGGCTTAGTTCCACTTTGTTTGTCTTATCAGCTACTTATTCATCATTACGTTTCTTTTTCACGCAGGTGCAACTTGGCAATACGTTTGGTCACGGTATAGACGCGCTTGAGCGATTCGGTCCACTCCATTTCAATACTAAACAGTTGAAGACGATTGGGGTTATGCTCGACCAAACGCTCTGCTTGATGAGCCAGTACTTTATCCAATAGCGCGTTAAGGGTACGTTTGGTGTTTAGTACCCGCTTAGCCCGTTGCGTATCCCCACGTCGAATCGCATTCACGCTATCAAGTAACGCATGCGTCACCTTATCTTGGATTTCATCAAGCGTCGATTGCATTTCAGGGCTGATGCTAATCTCCGCATGAAGTGATTTATCCATGATGGGAACTAAGGTGTCTTCAATCAGATCCGCAATGCTTTCGAGTTGGTCGGTCACACTGATCAGCATGATTTGACGATCACTTTGTACCTGTGAAAGTGGCTCTTTACGCAGTCGTCCTAAGTAAAACAAAATATGCCCGTGTAGAATATCTACTTGTTGTTCTAGAGTCTCTATTTTCCCCAGCGCCTCCACGGCAGCGCTTTGTTCTTGCTGCGTGGCCAGTTTTGAGGTTAGAGGCGGTAGGGCATTCATCATGTTACAAACTCTACGCCCAATGCGACCTATCTCAAGCTGCGCCTGGTCCATAGCAATGTCTGGCGTCATCAATAGTTCTTTCGACAAGTATTTCGGTGCGACAATCGGCCGTTCGCTGATCGTTGGTTTAGGCGTTTTTGGTATGATTTTTTTTGCGAGCCAAACAAATCCTCCCACGAATGGCAGCATAATAAGCGTATTCACGACGTTAAATAACGTATTCGCATTCGCGATTTGACGCGGGAGCTCAGCTCCTAATCGTTCAACGCCGGTTAAATCAGGGTGAATCGGCGAAAGCGCGACACTCCAATCACTGAGCGTGCTGATCATTGGCAACCAAATGAATACGCCAATAATGTTAAAGAGAATATGAACACTGGCGGTTTGCTTGGCTTCGCGAGATTTGCCGATGGCGGCCAATAATGCGGTGACGCACGTCCCGACGTTAGCCCCCATGGCAAGTGCGATCCCACTTTCCAACGAAATAAAGCCTTGTCCCGCTAATACGATCACAATCCCGGTGGTGGCCGACGAGGATTGTACTAATGCAGTAAACAAGGCTGCAAGCAAGATAGCGAGGAAGGGGTTTCGCATTTGGGCCATGGCATCAATAAATGGCTGATAGCCGCGCAGGGGTGACATCGCCTCACTCATCATATTCATGCCCGTAAAGATAAGACCTAAGCCAAACAGCATCTTGCCGTATTGCTTGGTTTTATCGGCCTTGGCGGTAAATTGAATAAAAAAGCCAATAGCGACCATCAGATACGCGGCTTGGGTGATTTTAAAGGCCACAATCTGGGCCGTTACCGTGGTGCCAATATTGGCCCCCATGATCACGCCTGTTGCTTGTGTCAGCGACATCAAACCTGCAGAAATAAAGCCAATTAATAGCACTGTGGTGACAGAGGAAGACTGGATGGTTGCGGTCACACCGGCTCCTGTGAATACACCAGCCACCCGGTTAGTCGTTAGTCGCGCTAACAAGGATTTGAGCCGACTCCCTGCGGCATTTTTAAGCGCATTGGACATCTTATCCATGCCGTATAAAAACAGAGCAAGACCTCCGAGCAGCCCCATGAGCATGGTCGGGTAATGAATCGACGATGTGTTGGCCTCAGCGGCCCAGACAGCGGTAGGGATGAGGAGAAGGAGCAGCGCGAGGTGATGCCAGCGTCCGATTGTGGGAAATACCTTTTTTTGCATCCAATCCATCCATAACTTAATTGTTACCAATAATCATTAACATAGATGTAATAAATCAGTAATGCGAGAGATAGGTACCATTATCGGCGAGAATCGCGCGGGGATCACAATACGTCATCGCTTCACTGGCAAGGGATAGGGCGCATGATCAGTAACAGACAAATGAAGCGGCTGGCATGATGCCAGCCGCCATGGAAACTAGCCTTGGCAACGACCTTGGTAGCGCCAAACCCATTGGTTGGACATAGGATCAATGCCCCAATTGTTTTGTGAGGCTTGGAAAAAGTGTCCTTGATACTGAACCTGTACGCCGGCCGAGTAATAATTGTATTGACTCCAGCTAGGCATATTGGCGCAGCGATTTTTTTCTACACCGCGGTCATCAACCCGGGCTAAGACATTCGTGGTGTAGTTACCATTACTGGTTACCGTGACATAAATGTCTTGGCCTTGAACTTGGCTAAAGCCACAATACTCATCGTTGCCCGAATTGGTTGAACGACAGTCATGATCATTCGCGCTTGCCGGGCGACCGACAGCGGCATATAAATCGACATCGCCTTGGCCGCGATAGGGTTGTAGCCAAACCGTACCGCGTGGTGCGGATTGAACCACAAACTGCTGTGTGCTTCCCGCTGTACCTTGAATTTGCACGGGCTGCTCTAAGGTGAGCGGTCTTAGCTGCGGCTCGGGTTGTGGTTCAGGCTCTGGTGTCGGTGTGCCACCGCCACCTTGGCAGTTTTGCATCTCGATACCGACTTCTGCAAAGGCCTGACTCACTGCCCCCGCAGGGTAGTTAAGGTCTTTAGCTGCTTCGCAAACCCCATTCGCGCCTTGTTGGAAGCTCGCGTTAGGACGCCAGTAAAGTTGGTTAGCAGTTGCAAATGCGCGGAAGGCCTTTTTGATATTCCACTGTTCGCTGGTGGCCAAATGATAAAAGGCTTTGTTATAAATCCCCGAGCTTAAGTGGACATCAATGCCTTGATAGTAACGATCAACGTGACCAATAGAGCGACCGTCTTTACTGGGGTTAATGAAATAACGCATGGCTTCGCTATGCTTCATCACATCTTCACCCATTTTCCAGTTAAAGTCGCCGAATACATACTGGCCTAGCGCTGCGGCAGCGATATCTGAAAAGGCTTCATTCATGCCACCAGACATTCCGCGATACTCTAAGCCAGAGTTTTGCTCGGTAAAACCATGACTGACTTCGTGTGCAATCACATCCCAAGTGGTAAGCGGGTACATGCTGCGATTTCCGTCACCAAATGTCATCTGGCGACCATCCCAAAACGCATTACCGTAGCCTTGACCATAGTGAACACGCATTGTGAGCTGCTGGCGAATAGGGCGAACACCTAACCAATCTTGATACATGTTGAAAACTTGCTGACCAAAGTACTGCGCATCATTCATCGGGGCATAGGCGCCGTTGACTTGGCGATAGGTATTTTGAGGGCAATTAAATTGATGAACTTGTCCGCCCCATTCACGGTTGTTCATATTAATGGTTTTCACGTCGGGGCTGTCCATTTGGCAGCGACTATTCACCTGGAATCCACCGAGCTGCGTGTTCGGACCAAAGTTAAACCGACCACTTTTTTGGTTCCCTCCTGGGCCACTCGCTTCTAGGTGAGCGATGCCTTCCCAGCTATCTAAAACAGTGCCGGATTTCGCATCGATAATTTTAATCGGGCGTGACGGATGGCCATTATCGCTGGCTAAATAGTCGACTTTATACACCAGGCGCGCAGTTTGCTGCTCATCAAGCCAAATCAACAACTGTGTGTTCGCATCTGGTTGCTTAAATTGCCGCGCATTTGGGGTAGATTCGCCCTGTGCAATGGCAATAGCCTGTTGCTGATTCAACATCGGCAGCGTGCTGCCAATATCAGACTCAATACCGGTGACGACCTCGCCTTTTACATCCGGCGCAAAATTGCGCGCCGATGTGTTCTCAACCACCGAGTAACCATAAACAGGAATACCGTAATGAAGTTGTTGTTTGCGAACCAGAGATTGGCCACCAATGTTAAGGCGAGATTGCTCTTGGTAACTTAATGGAGAGCCATTCACCATGGCACTGCGAGATTGCTCAGGTGCGAGTGCTTCGCTCAAATCAATACTGGTCGCATCGACAATATTGGCGGCATAAGCGGGCAACGCAAGTGGAATAAATAAGGCAAGTAACGTTTTACGCATAATATCCTCGTTAGATAGGAAAGATCCTGGTTACTATCCACAGCCATTGCTAGAGTAAAATGTGATTGGAGTCATAGTGTCGATCCGGTTCAAAATCTGTCTAGAAAAATGGTACATGGCTTCCATTTTTCTGTTGTTTTTGCAGCGACGCTGGATAACGTAATGAAAACAAAGGAGTGATGCTGTGTATCGCCGAGGATGGCTGGCTTTGATATTGATAGGATGTTTATGGACCGTTCCGGCCGAGGCGAGTGATCAGGCGTGGCAATCGCCTGGTTATATCCTTGACGCTTTTTACCGAATAGCAATGAAAAGCGAATATATTGAAGGGGAGCAGGGCATCCGAAAGTGGCAAGCGCCGATTCGGTATCATATTGCCCATCCAATCAATAACAGTGAGCTACATGATAATTTAGTGGCGTACCATCTTAGTCATTTGCAATCAATCACTGGGGTAGCCTTTACCCCAACCGAAAGGCCTGAACGCGCCAATCTATCGATCGTATTTACTAATCATGCCCGTTTTTTAGACGATGCACGCAAACAGTTTGCGACGGACGATGTCTCGCCATTAGAGAACGCGATATGTGCTGCCAACATTAAAGTGGATAGACACGGGGTAATTCAGTATGCGGCGGTGGTGATCCCCGTCGATCTCGCCCGATCAAAAGGTAAGCTGGTGGCGTGCGTGGTGGAAGAGTTGACGCAAGTCATGGGGTTACCCAATGACGATAACCGAGTCTATCCGTCTATTTTTAACGATCAGAGCTCGCAGCAGTTACTGACTGGACTCGATAGCCTACTGTTGCAGCTGTTATATCTCGATGCCGTAAAACCAGGGCAAAACTGGGAAACCACCCAGGCAATTATTCGGCCCGTGATCACAAAGTGGGCGCAAGATGGCACCATTAATAACGCCCATCGAGCAGTAAAAACCGGAAAACTCTATCCGTTACTCGGATGGTAGCCTGGCCGAAGATGCCAACGTGTTGATGATTGGTCTGCCCGATAACAAAAATTGTTGAAAGTGATTTAGACATTTCGCCAACTTAGACGACACTTAAAGGGTGGACTAATAATGTCATAACGATTTGGGGAGGCGACATGGAGTCGATTACAGTCAAAGATTATATGAACAAACGACCGGTTACATTCTCGCAGGACATGCCGTTGTCTAGTGCGCTCGAAAAGTTACTTCGTAGCCAGCAAACGGGAGGACCAGTCATTGATGCTAATAAGCGTTTGGTGGGCTTTATATCCGAGCAAGATATGTTGCAGCAGTTGTTACGAGACAGCTACCACTGTCAAGACTCACACACCGTCTCAGATTGCATGACGCCCAACGCGTTAGCGGTGGAATCAGAAGACAGTATCATTAAACTGGCCGAAATGATGGCACCGACCAAACCTAAACTGTATCCGGTCGTCGATGAAGGTAAATTAGTTGGGATCATCACGCGTCGTGACATCCTGCGCGCCATTGGGATGCAGATGGGCGAATGTTTAACCCACCCTGTGTGACCACAGTACGATACGCACGCACCCTACTGAGCCGTCAGTAGGGTGGTTGGATTGAGCACCCTCTCTCGTTTTTCGTCTATTTTTTAATCAGCATACTCTGCTGTTATCCTGCCTTTTAATATTGATATTTCAATAACTAAAGCGATGATCGTGATAGATCGTGCGATTTTTGATGCCAGATTTAAGGTTTTCTGCTATTGTGCTGCCCATTGGCAAGCTGGTGGCCTGCCGTGCGGATACAGAGGTTAGCCCCTGTCATGCAGTGAATACGATAAGCAGGATGCGGGAATATCGTGGGTGTGGAGGCCAGCATTGACTTTACGACAATATCAAATGAGGTAGAAAAAAAGGTTAAATTGGACGATCAGGGAGGACGAGGTGAGAGAAACAAAGAGGTTATATGTATCAACTCAATTCAATTGGTGCACTAGAATCATTCTTGATTGCTATTGGTGTACTTTTTCTAGGCCATTTCGTTAATTCAAAAATTCCCGCATTACGTAAGTTTAATATTCCCGAACCTATTGTTGGGGGGTTAATCATTGCTTGTGTGATTTCAGTTTTACATTATAACGGTATAAACTTTAAATTTGATCTACCGTTAAAAAACACCTTTATGCTAATGTTTTTTGCCACCGTTGGCTTGGCAGCCAATTATAAACAGTTAGTCAAAGGTGGGCTAAAGGTTTTCTGGTTTTTAGCGATCGCGTCTGTCTATATTATCATTCAAAATGCGATTGGCGTTAGTTTTGCCTCGCTGCTAGGCCTTGATCCGTTAATGGGCTTAGTCGCCGGTTCAATTACGCTATCAGGTGGCCATGGTACTGGCGCAGCCTGGGCACAGATATTAACCGATGAATATGGGATTCAAAGCACGCTTGAGATCGCAATGGCCTCAGCCACACTCGGCCTCGTTATTGGCGGGATTATTGGTAGCCCTGTTGCTCAGCGTTTGATTAATAAACACCAACTCGAATCTGAGTATGGACGTGGGACAACAACGCACGAAAAATATCCTGAATTAGTCACATATAATGAAAATGAAGAAGATAAAGTCACTGCTAAAAAAGTGATTGAAGTCTTGTTTATTTTGTTATTGTGTATTACAGGTGCAAGTCATTTATCTGAATGGGTTAGTCAGTTCAACATTCAGTGGCTCATGATCCCTGACTTTGTTTATGCGTTATTCTTGGGTGTGATCATCACCAATACGTTAGAGCTGTTTAATTTACGCAAGCTTGAATCAGAAACGGTTGATATGGTGGGGACGGTCTCTCTGTCTCTATTCTTGGCGATGGCTTTAATGACGCTGAAGTTATGGAATATTCTCGACTTAGCCGTGCCCTTTCTGATTATTCTGGCGATTCAATCGGTAGTGATTGGGTTGTTTAGCTATTATGTCACCTTTAAGCTAATGGGAAGCGATTATACCAGTGCGGTCATTGCTGGTGGGCACTGTGGTTTTGGCTTGGGGGCGACACCGACGGCAGTCATGAACATGGGCTCGATCGTTAACCGCTTTGGGCCAGCGCCTCAAGCCTTTATGGTCGTTCCTATTGTCGGTGCGTTCTTTATCGACATCGTGAATCTCATTATTCTGCAAGGATATATTTTTGTGATTCAGTAACCCATTGCGGGTACGTCGCGGTAATTAAAATTAACGCCCAGCCATTCAACGGCTGGGTGTTTTTATAGTGATACATCCGTCCTTGACTCTGGAGTGGGCTCCAACCCTTATACTGTCCGTAAATGATAAACACAACGACCAACAAAGGAGTCGATTATGTGTAAACACTGCGGACACCACCATTGTCACCAACCCCATCACCAAACCGTTTCTCAGTCCACAGAGGCGGTGACAAACACATGTCAAGAAACAAGTTGCTGTTCGAGTCATCAAGATGGCGAGGGCAATGCGGGTGACGACGATCCTGACAGGCATCGCTTTTCCTCTTCTGTGACTCATGAATGGGCGGTGACGGGAATGGACTGCCCAAGCTGTGCTGCCAAACTAGAGAAGGCGATTCACGCCACACCGGGTGTTGAAAGTGCGACAGTACTGTTTGCGACTGAAAAGTTACGGGTGTCTCTCTCCCACAATGCACCCGCTGATACGCTTGCGGCGATTCAGTACGCGGCCAAAAAAGTGGGCTTTCCACTGCTGGCATTAAATCAACCCGCTATAGAGCCTTCTGGCTGGCAAAAGTGGCGCGATGATGCACTACTGTTTGGATTGATTGGCAGCATGCTCATCGCCTGGGGCCTGCATTATTGGTCTCCCTCACTATCAGACTGGTTATTTACCGGCGCCACCGTGGTCGGATTAACGCCTATCTTACTCAAAGCGGGCAGGCTGGCACGTCAGGGATCCCCGTTTTCCATTGAAACACTGATGAGTATTGCCGCACTCGGTGCCCTCTACCTAGGAGAAACGACGGAAGCGGCCATGGTGTTGGTACTGTTTCTCATTGGCGAGCGGCTGGAAGGCTATGCCTCGACGCGTGCCCGTGACGGTATTCAATCATTAATGGCGTTAGTGCCAGAAACCGTGACGCGAGTGGGCAAAAACGGTGAACGTGAAGCCGTTGCGGCGAGCACATTAACGCCCGGTGATGTGATTGAGATTAGCGCCGGTGAGCGTTTGCCGGCGGATGGCAAGTTGATGGAAATGGTGGCGAGTTTTGATCAAAGCGCCCTGACGGGAGAGTCGATTCCGGTCGATATTGAAGCAGGCGACACCGTGATGGCAGGCAGTTTAGCCACCGATAAAACGGTGACACTGACGGTGACCTCTGCCCAAGGTGAAAACGCCATTGACCGAATCCTGCATTTGATTGAGCAAGCCGAGTCAAAAAAAGCACCGATTGAACGCTTTATCGATAGATTCAGTCGTTGGTATACCCCGACGATGATTGGCGTAGCCGTGTTAGTGGTTGTCGTTCCCCCCCTCTTTTTTGCTGCCAGTTGGCAAGAGTGGTTATACCGTGGCCTAGCACTATTATTGATTGCATGCCCCTGTGCGCTAGTGATTTCCACACCAGCGGCTATCACCTCGGGCTTGGCCACGGCAGCACGTCGAGGCGCGTTAATTAAAGGGGGAGCGGCGCTAGAAAGCTTGGCAAGTATCAACGCAGTATCCTTTGATAAAACGGGCACACTGACAGAAGGTAAGCCCATGGTCACGGATGTTTGCGTGTGGCAAGGCGATGAAACCACGCTGTTGCAACTGGCGACAGCGATCGAACGCGGTAGTCATCATCCATTGGCTAAATCACTCGTGCTCTACAGCACGGAACGCGGTCTTTCTATCCCCGATGCGACAGGGCTTCAAGCCAATGCAGGCCGAGGCGTAGAAGGGACAGTCGACGGCCAGCTTGTTCGGATGGTTGCGCTCGACAAACTCTCGGACGCCACGCTCGAGCATGCGCAGTATCAACAGGCCAGTCAGATCGCGGCACGCGGAGTCACCGTTGCGGTAGTGATGGTCGATGAGCGCCCTTATGGCATGATTGGCTGGCGCGATAAATTGCGCGAGGACGCACGTGAGGCGATTGAGCAGATCCGCGCGATGGGGATCCATCCTGTGATGCTGACAGGGGATAACCCGACAGCCGCTGCTGAAATTGCCGACGAGTTAGGGGTTGATTATCGTGCTGGACTATTACCTGAAGACAAGGTTGCGGCGGTTGAAGCGTTCGCGAGTCAGTATCGGATCGCCATGATTGGCGATGGCATTAATGACGCTCCTGCAATGAAAGCCGCTCAGTTGGGGGTCGCGATGGGCAGTGGGACGGATGTTGCGCTTGAAACTGCCGAGGCAGCATTGAGCCATAATCGTTTAATTGAGCTGCCTCGCGTTCTTCAGCTCGCGCGCGCGACGCAAGCCAATGTGCGGCAAAACATCACGATTGCGCTAGGACTAAAAGGGGTGTTTTTGGTCACCAGTGTGTTAGGGATCACCGGTTTATGGGTGGCTGTACTGGCAGACAGTGGGGCGACAGCGTTGGTGACACTGAATGCATTACGCCTGTTGCGTGATTAGGACCAAAAATGAGGACACCCTATGTCTGCTTTTACCTTTATAAAGTGATGTCGATCTCTAAATCCTGAAATCTGTAAGAGATGATAGTGCAATATGTCGATTATGGTCACATAAAAAGGAGCAGATTTGGGTATCCTAAACACATAATCAATAACGAGTTCAGGCCTACCTCGGTAGGCCTTACATTATTTTAAATGCTGATGATAGCATCCAGCGAGGAGACTGATTATGTCTGATACCCCTGTATTCCACCTTGGCGTCACAAAAGCCGATCTACAAGGCGCAACCACTGCCATCATTCCTGGTGATCCTGCTCGCGTTGAAAAAATCGCGAACTTGATGGAAAACCCAACGTTTCTCGCCTCACAGCGTGAATATACCTTGTACCTCGGTTGGCTAGATGGCAAATCCGTGGTGGTTTGCTCAACCGGCATTGGTGGACCGTCAACGTCTATTGCGGTAGAAGAATTGGCGCAATTAGGCGTGAATACCTTCTTGCGTGTTGGTACTACAGGCGCTATCCAGCCTGACATTAACGTCGGTGATATGATCGTGACCACCGGCTCTGTACGTCTTGACGGTGCCAGTACTCACTTTGCACCGATGGAATTCCCAGCGGTGCCTGACTTTGATGTTGCGACCGCGATGAAAGCCGCCGTTGATGAAGATGGTGCTACCGTACATACAGGGGTGACCGCATCAAGTGATACCTTCTACCCTGGCCAAGAGCGTTATGACACCTTTAGCGGTCGCGTTGTGCGTCGTTTCCAAGGCTCAATGCAAGAATGGCAAGAGATGGGTGTGTTGAACTTTGAGATGGAATCGGCCACTTTGCTGACCATGTGTGCCAGCTCAGGCTTACGTGCTGGTTGTGTCGCGGGTGTGATTATCAACCGTACGCAAAAAGAAATCCCAGATCACGCGACCTTAAAAGAAACGGAAGCACGTTCGATCAAAGTGGTGGTGGAAGCGGCCCGTAAGCTACTATAAGCTAGCGCGATATCAGCTAGCGCGATATCGTTATCCTTGAACGCGGTGCCCTGATGAGCACCGCGTTTTTTATTGCCGACAAGGTTGTCGAACGTGTCGTATCGCCTTGCGTAAGCGATTAACTTGTTCTTACTTCGATAGTACCGCCAGCGGCAATAAACCAATCGTAAAGATGGGTGCGTAAGTTGGCCAGCTGGTCAGGGCCGATCAAAGCTAAACCCAGATCTGTACCCCGTGTAATATCGTGATGACGTAATGGTCTAAAGCTGACCAGCATCGCACGTGCTTGCAAGCCACCCAGTAAATCGCGCAAAGACTCTAATTTATACAGGGTGTCATCACCGTCGCTAGACATGCCTTTTGTCTTGCACTCAATGATATGAAGCTTATTGTTAACCACCATGGCGACATCTAACTCATTGCGGACTTCTCGCTCGCCAATTTGGCGATAAACCTGCATAGAAAGCGCACTGTCTTGAATGGTCGGTAACTCTTTTTGGATAGAAGTGACCGTGTGGTGCACGTAGCTTTCCAGCCATTCTCCGTTGGCAAAACGTCGGGCTTCCTCACAGCTAAAAGTGAGCACACCATTTTCGTAGCGCGCTAATCCCGCATCCGATAAATCGTCGAGCAGCATCCCAAGTTCGCGATAGCCTTGCTGTTTTTCACTCAATGCAACATCCAGGCACTGTTCTTTTCGGCAAGTGGTCGCTAAGTAATTTAAAGTGGCTAAGCCTGGGCCTAATTCATACGCATTGCTCGCCCATTTTTCTCCTAACCGATAAATATCATTGGTGAGGCAGCCGGTTTCCTCTTCATCGTGATCTGCGCAACGGGCACCAAAAATCGTCATGTACTCGGTCAAACTAATATGATCTTCAACCTGTTGCTGTGGAAGACCGTCGGGATAGAGCCAGCACAATTCGTCGCTGTAGGGCTCAATCACATAACAGGGCCATTGATAGGTTCTAAACACTTCGTAAGCAGACAATAATTGGTGGCGTAGGCCACAGCTCGCATTAAAAAGAATGTCTTCAGAAGATTGGGTGAGCTGTTCGGCAAGACGCTTTACTTGGCTTTTGACTTCTCGGATATTGATATCATCCGAGATTTCAAAAAACTCCGTTTCAATGCCTTTCGGGGCTAACACACGAGTGAGTCGCTCAAACTCGAGATCTTGTTCAAGCGTACCAATCAATACCAACTTACTGACAGGCAATTGTTGATGTAAAACCGGGGTAACGAGTCGGACTGGATCCGAATCAATGATTCCTACATGAATAGCCATAAATGCTCCAGGCGGGCTATGCGGCGACAACAAGCCGCTAAATGATAAGTATAGTTGCCAGACTCAACAGATGACATGGATCTAATATCCGTCTTCAACGTCAGGCTTTCAACCGTAGATCGCGTAAATAAGTGTAATTTGACAGAGTGCTGACCTTGAGGCGTCAGTGTCAGTGTTTTAACCGCAAGCCCAGCCAACGACGGCTCGATAGCTGGGCACGTGCGTGTGAGGAGACGCTAAGTCCGGCTTTGTTTGAGTGCTTGCTGACGCAATGTCGCAGTGAGCATATTTAACTCAGGGATCATACGCTGAATTAATGTTAACTGTTGCAGCACCATGCTTAACGGTGTGTTATCGACCCTATCATGAGCGGCGACGTTAGGCTCTGGGGTGTCGTGATACACAACGTCTGGGTGAGTGTCTGCCAGGTCGCCGGAGAGGGTTTTATCACCGGTTGATGCCACTTGAGTGGGTTGCTCGGTCGGCAGCTCGCGCCGGAGTCGTTCGGTTAACGCATTGAGTGATTGGTGAATGTCACGATGCAGCTGCGCCACTTTCTGATGATTAACCTCATCGTCCATGCGACGGCGGTGAGCGCCAAGCGCAGAAATATAGCTCAACATCGCATTGTTCAAACACAAAAACCGGAACGTCTCTTCAATGTTGGTGCGATAGCGTCCGGGCTCGACCAACATGTTACTGATGGCGGTGGTGAGCTCGGCATCGGCATTGTGTGCATGGCGACGTGCGATTCGGTAGGCGAGATTATCGCGTTTACCGACACGATATTGTGCGATCACATGGGCAAGGTAATCACGATTGGCTTGTAACGCCTCGGTCATGATCCCACGCAACCGGTGCGCTTGCCAATCGGGGAGCACGTAACGAACGGCGGCGACAGCAATCAGGCAGCCGATCACGGTATCTCCCAGCCGTGGCAAGATAACCGCAAAGCCCTGACCAAATTGGCTAAAGCACATGAGTACCAGCAGGGTGATAAACAGGGTCGCGAGCGTATACTGCACGGTACGAAAAGCGAAAAAGAGTACCCCCGTGATCACCATTAACGCTAACTGGCTGCTCGGATCGGGGAACAAATACAAAGCGGGCACACCTAATAGCAACCCACCCACGGTCCCTAGGATCCGTTCTTTGAGTTTGTTTCGCGTCGCCGAGTAGTTCGTCTGACAAACGAATTGAATCGTCATTAAGATCCAAAACCCATGTTCAAGCGATAGCCCTTGAATCACCCCATAGCCGGCGAGTAGTGACAAAGAGAGGCGCACCGCATGGCGAAAACGTAGCGATTTGAGTGTCATCTGACGACGGATCCGATACACCATTTCGCCCAGAGAGCGCGCATCGGGGTCGGCCAGTTCGCTTTCTTGTGTGCCATCATTGGCAGCTAAATTACTAAGGCTCGCCAACTGCTCCTCAACGGTCTCTAGGTTTTTATAGAGAAAATCGAGCTGATGAAGTAAGGCCATGCGTGAGGCATCTTGGGTTTGTTCAGCCAATAAATATTGCATCGATTGCTGGATGGCCAGTAACGCTTGCTGACCCGCTTTTGGGTGCTGGTAGCGCGCCCCGATCGATAACGCTTGTGCAACATTACGACAGGCGCTGGCCTGGGCATTGAGCAAGGCCTCAAAGCGAAACAAGATATCAGAATGGAAAAACTGCGCGGCAAGATCTTGATAACGATAGTGCGAAGAGCTGACACGTTCATGGATATCTTGGGCAATAAAATAGGTTTGCAGCAACGCTTGATGCCGTTTAGTCAATCGCCCTCGTCGTGCACGGGCCAGCAAAGATGCCTTGGCTTGGTTTAGTGCGGCGACGACTTGGGCATTTCGGTTCGCGGCGGCGATGCGGGTCGGCTGGGGGACCAATTCTGTCACAGGGTGAAATAGGTTCGATTTGGTTTCCATATAGGTCGCGGTTTGGCGAAATACCGCCGCGAGCCGATGCTGTACCGGACGATGAGGCCAGATGACAATCCATATCAGCGACAAAAGGCCATACCAGACTGCCCCTGATAGCAGCATCATGGGTTGTAACCACATATCACTGCCTTGCTCCATGCCTAGCATGGTATAGACCGCCAACAGTAACGACGCAAACGCAATGGTGCCATAGCGTTCACCAATGGCCCCTAACATGATAAAACCAAAACTCGACACGGTGAGGCCGATAGCAAATAACCATGGCGTGTCATATAAGAGCTCGACGGAAAACGCCGCCACAGTAAAACAGACCAAGGTGACACCAAGTGCGCGTACTCGGCCCCAAAAATGATCGTCCACTTCTGCCAGTGCCGAGGCGATGACGCCAAGGACGAGCGGGGTGACAATATCGGTACGTCCAGCATAACTGGCATACAAGGCAACGCCCATCAGCGCAATCAGCACACGAAGGCTGTCATTAATCCGGTGATTGGCCCAATACTCACGCAACGTGAGTGGCACGGTGGGAAAACGTGGCAGAGAAAAAGACATAAATAAACGTTATCGGCCAACAATGCTGGCAAGATACCAGAAACGGCCCGAGAAACTAACCCTGAATGCGTCTTTAAGCACCGCTTTTATCGTTTGGTTGCGGTAGGTCAATTCCTTAAGAGAATCGACGCTGAGAACAAGCTTTGTGGGCGAGTGAATTGATTTCTAGGGTGGTGAGCAGTAGCATGCCAAGCATCTTTTAAAGGCCGCGCCTATCCCTCATTGGCTGACTAACGTATTGATATGAAACTCTCTGCAAATCGCTGGGCACAATGGCTTGTTTATGGCGATCATTATAGTTTACAGCTAGAAAATGATGGCTTACTGCTCGAATCTCGCCACCATCGTCAATATATTCCCTTTTCTGCCTGGGATGGACAGCTCACTATTTCGCGTGGGTTACTCTGGGGAACCATCTCGTTGACTGGCTTCACAGAGCAAGGAGATGCTTATCCATTTGATGTGTTTGGCCTGCCTTGGCGACGTGCTAAACAGGCCGGTAAAGCCATTCACGCGCGTTATCAAGCCTATGTCGCACGCTATCAAAAACAGTTAGCGCTCATTCGACCGAGCTTGCTGGCTGACTATGAGGCGCTGGTGAACGCGCCAGGATACGTTCGCATGGCGCAATTACGCACTGCCCAGCAAACGTTATTGGATACGCTAGAAAGCGAGGGGATCCCAGCTGCTTTCCTTTCCCAGTTAGATGAAGACGTCGCCACCACGTTGACGCCGGTGTTGCAAGGCGATACCCATTGGCTGAAAACCCGTAACCAGCAATGGCAAGCGGCGATGCTCAACCAGTGGCAAACCTGGTTTGATCAGATTGAATCGTCACCACTGAATCCGGCGCAGCGTGAGGCTGTGCTTACCGATGAATCTCATACCTTGGTGGTGGCGGGGCCCGGTAGCGGCAAAACCAGCGTATTGGTGGCACGCGCTGCCTACTTAATTGAAAGTGGGCAAGCCAAGCCTGAGCAGCTTTTATTGCTTGCCTTTGGCCGTGATGCCGCGACTGAGCTTAAAACTCGGATCAAGACCAAAACCGGCCATGAGGTGAATGTCACCACTTTTCATGGCTTTGCCCGCCAGCAACTTGCCGAGCACCAAGGGCAGGCCCCTATCATTTCCTCGCTGGCCAGTGATGAGACCGCCAAAGCCGCCTGGCTGACTCAAGCACTCGCCGAGCAGTGGCAGCAGCCCAACACACATAAAGCATGGGAAAAACTGCATCAGCAGCACGCACTGCCGATTGATGATCAGGCCGAGCTCAGCGCGTGTGCCCATGAAAGTCGGTTGCACAGCTGGGTTTGGTCGCGTCTCTCCCGGGTGATCCAAGCCAATACCACCAAGCGTGCGCTGACCGATAAACTGGCAAGTTTTGAGGAGCAGATCGGGTTAAAAAACGAACTGGCGGTGATTTGGCCGTTGTATCAAGCCTATAAACAAGCACTAAAAGCGGAGAGCGCCGTTGATTTTGATGGACTGATCGCAAAAGCGACCAAGTTGTTCCAACAGCGAAAATTCGCCACGCCCATCCAGTTTGTGATGGTCGATGAATACCAAGACATTTCGCCGGCACGATTGGCGATGCTCGAGGCCTTGTGTCACGGCAAAACGGACAGTGAAATCTTAACGCCACGCGCCTCGTTATATGCCGTCGGGGATGATTGGCAAGCCATTTATCGTTTTGCCGGTGCCGATGTCAGTTTAACCACGGATTTTGCTCAGCGCTTTGGAGATAGTGAAATTTGCTGGCTGACCACCTGTTATCGCTATCCAGCAGCGTTGGGGGATATTGCGCAGCAGTTTATTTGCCAAAACCCCAAACAGCTCACTAAGCAATTGGATTACGCGCGCGACAAAGCATCGGCGAAAACGCCCAAAGCGATTAAAGTAATCACTGACGATAAGTTAGAAAAGACACTGGCAAGCCTTGCCAAAAAGCACGCCAAAACGACGCAACCCGTGACTGTGATGCTGATTGGTCGCACCCACTCTCGATGCCCTAACGATCTAGAAACTTGGCAGAAAGCTTATCCATCACTGGCGCTTCGTTATACCACCGCGCACGCCAGCAAGGGGCAAGAAGCCCACTATGTGTTTATTCTCGGCATGGATGAGGGAGTGTTTCCGGCCAAGCAACGCTCGCTGTCACTCGATGAGGCCTTATTAGGGAAAAATGAAGAGCCAATTGAACACGCGGAAGAACGGCGATTATTTTATGTCGCCCTGACGCGAGCCCAAAAACAAGTGTGGCTGGTGCACCAAAAAGGTCATGCCTCATCGTTTGTGGAGGAACTGAAAGGAAACCTTTGAGGCGGTCTCCCACACTATTAGCCATAGACGGCGTTAGTTATCGACAGACAGTGTGGGAAAAAAGATCACAAACGCTCGTCTAAGTACGCTTGATAATCAGGAATTTGGATATCGACATCCTGCCCGAATAGCGGCGACGTGATCATAAAGCGGGCGGTTGAGCGGTTGGTGGCAATCGGAATATTCCATACAGAGCCGACGCGCAGTAGCGCTTTAACATCTGGATCGTGTGGGACCGCATTGAGGGGATCCCAGAAGAAAATCATCACATCGATTTTTTGTTCAGAAATCATCGCCCCGAGTTGCTGATCCCCGCCCATTGGGCCGCTCATCAAAGGTGTTATTTTTAGCCCCGTTTCTCTTGCAAGGATGTGGCCCGTGGTGCCGGTGGCATAAAGCGCGTGCTGGCTCAGTATTTCTTTATTTTCTTTTACCCAGTCGCTCAGGGCATCTTTATAGTGATCATGCGCCACTAACGCGACGTGTTTGCGTGCAAGCATGGTGCGAGACGTTTGTTTCATAATCGATTCCATCTAAAACAAGGCGATTAACGCCAAACTGCGAATGAACAGTGTATTGAAGCCTACGCCAATCTTGCATCGAATTATAGCGTACACCTGACAAACGCCGAACATAGGCTGTTAGAGTTATCACATTATCAATAAAAACTCTCCAAGCACATGAAATGAAGTCTGTTTTTACAGCCAGTTGTTAATCAAGCACGCAAAAGTGGCGCGACAGTCCATCGAAGTGACAACAAAAAGGCTACAGTTAACTAACTAGGCAAGGGAAGCGCCTCGTTATACAGGAGAGTTTATGAGCAAGGAGTACGCGTATGTGGGTGACACTGGATTTTGAAGCATCCGGTTTGTCGTTAATGTCTTACCCGATTGAGGTAGGATACGTATTGCCAAATGGCGATAGTCAAAGTTTTTTAATTGATCCCTCCACCGCCAGTGGCCATTGGCATCACTGGGACCACGAAGCTGAATCCCGTATTCATGGTATCTCGCAAAAGACATTAGCCACAGAAGGCACCAGTGTATTGGCAGTATGTCAGCACCTTAACCAAACGCTCGCACCGTTTGAGCATGTATTGTGCGACAGCCAGTGGGACCTATTTTGGATGGGGCGGCTTTATAAAGCCTGCTATATGCGTCCTTCATTTACGTTAATGGAGGTAAACCAGTGGCTAAAAAAGCACAGTGATCTCGACCGACGTGATTTTAGTCGCGAAATGAAAGCATTGGGACCCGCCCCCCATCGTGCCGTCGAAGATGCATTACAAATTCGTCGTGCCCTTGAGAGCCTGTTAAAATAGTCGGCTTTTCAGCGCACGAGTAGGCTATCATGACAGCACCATCAACCCTGAGGTTTGCGCAATTTAACCTGTCTTTGGCAGGACGCAAGGCTGGCGACATTAAATCGCAGATGCAGGCACCAACGCCGAGTCGGCAAATTAAAAACCTCGCGGCCACCTTACAGCGCGTGCGACCTGATGTGGTGGTGCTGTGTGAATTTGATCACCCAGGCGATGGTGGCGATGATGGTGCACTGGCCGCATTTTGTGAGCGCCACTTAGCTAAATCGCAAGACGGCGACCCCCCGATTGATTATCCGTATCGCTATTTACCCGCCACCAACACGGGTTTAAAACTCACGGTGCCGGTCAGCGCGCATCCACGTTTAGCGGATGCTCAGCAGTGTCATGGCTTTGGCGACTATCATGGTCAGTTTGGCTTTGTGATCATATCGCGTTACCCCATTGAAGACACCGCGATTCGCACTTGGCAACACTTTGCGTGGCATCAGCTGCCTCACCATCAAATTCCGTCTGACTACTACACCGAAGCGGCGAAAAAAAAGCTACGTCTAGCTTCGAAAAACCTGGTCTCTGTGCCGATCAGTATCGGCGATCAGCAGATACGCTTGGTAGCGTGTCACCCCACACCGCCGGTGTTTGATGGGCCTGAAAAGCGTAATTGGCGACGCAACAGTGATGAGCTCCACCAGCTCGTTGGGCTATTGGATAATGCCGACTGGCTGGAGGACGACAAGGGCGTTTGTGGCGGGCTTTCTTCCGAGATACCTTTTGTGGTGATTGGCGATTTAAATGCGGACCCGAGCTACGGCGATGGGGATAAACAAGCCATTGGTGCCTTGCTTAACCATCCGCGTGTGCACCCTGATGTCGCCACTGGTGCGCAGGTGCCAAAAAGTGAGGCGGCCCAGTCTCACGCGTTTCGCTTTATCGATGGCAAAGGGCGGGCAATCGCTACCCATAACGGCGGGCTGCGCCTCGATTATGTCTTGCCTTCGCGAGAGCTGGCGGTGTTAGTCTCCGGCGTATTTTGGCCTGCCCCTGATGATGCCGACTACCCACTGATTTGTGATAAAAACGGCCAAGAACACGCGCGTGCCCACTCAGATCACCGCCTTGTTTGGGTCGATGTGGCGCTCAATTAGCGAGGCTGCGAGTCTAGCGCTACGCCTTCACGTTGACACGCGACTTCAGCGAGCCGTTTAGCTTGTTCGTCCGGTTTTAAAAAACAGCAAGTTGAGCAATAGCTGTGATCATCGACAGTAAAGATCCGGCAACAGCCGCCGCGCAAACGGAAGCTATGGGTTTGCAGCACGGTTTGGGTGTCGTTCGGATCGTAGACGGTGACATCGTGAAAACCACTGCGCTTGCTATAAAGCGGGGTGCCGCGTTGATGGACGATCGACAGCGCGGCTTCACGCGCGGCCTGCTCACAATCGCGATGCTTCCCTACCATTAAGAAAGCAATACAGATTGAATCCGCGATCACTTTCCATAGTGGCCCCTCACGCATACCACTTTGTTCGGCAATCGCATCGACGATGGGCGAAAAGTGATGCAATAAAGCACCATGCAAAATCGCTCGCCAGTCCTGGTGATCTTGCCGTCTCCATCCCTCAAGGGCGCTGAGATAAAAATGCGGCTTGTGATAAACAAGCTCTTGGCCATTGGGTTTAGTGACACGGGTAGGTTCGTATTTCACCTGCCAATTATCCAAGTCCAGTGATGGGATCTGCCCGCCTTGTAGCCAGCTTGCCAGCACCGGCAGCAAAAACTCATAGGCATAGGCGCCGATAAAAAGGGTGCCTTGTGCGCGGTTATCCGCATCGCCATAGGTGGCGTTCACTGCAGAAAAACAATGCGCCAGCCCTTGCGCGGTGGTGAGTTGCTTACGGAGCGAAACGCCTTTCACCGCATCAGGCACCATAGATAAGCCCAGGGCTGGCGGAAAAGAGGGCAGTGTCACTGTGGCGGGTAATGGTAATGCATCAACGGTAGGGTTAGCTGCGCTCATCAACACTCCTTTGAGTTGGCGCCTAAAAAAAAGAATTTACCACGTGATATAACCAATTGTAAGAGTGATTCGTATTTGGTTTAAGAGTATGGCTTGGCGAGAAAAAAAATGTAGCTTGGCGAGAAAAAATGATCGGTGCAGCGGATCCGACTGCACCGATATAAGGGGTATGCGTCTATCCCGGCTGGACCTGATAGCGCCCAGGCTTGTGATTCATCGCCAGCACGAGGTTAGTGGTAATCGCCGCGGCGACAGATAAGGCAATTAGCCATGGTTCAACGACCATCAGTGACAACACCACAATCGAGCAATCCAGCGCCATTTGCACTTTCCCGGCGCGGATGCCAAACCGTTGCTGCAAAAACAGCGCTAAGGTGTTAAACCCGCCCAAACTGCATTGATGCCGAAACATCACCAGCATGCCCATACCAATGAGGCCACCGCCAATCAAAGCGGCATAGACGGGATGAATACTTTGAATGGTGAGCACGTGATGTAAGTGATCAGCACAGAAAGACACAATGCTGACGGCGACCAAGGTACTTAAGGTGAAGCGTTTACCCATTTGGGTGTAAGCGAGCCAATAGAAAGGTAGGTTGATCACGAAGAAAAGCTCACCAAAACTAAAGTCGGTGACACGTTGTAAAAAGAGTGCCAGCCCAGCGGTACCGCCGGTGAGTAGGCCTACTTGGTTGAAAAAGAAGATACCAAGTGACACCAGACTACTCCCAATGAGTAGCGCCAATGCGTTTTCACGCTTGGAATGATTTCTATCCATACTTGCGTTCTATCCCTATAAAAACGACCGCTACACAATACGCTGCTTTTCAATGAGGTCGAGTCAAACATCCGTTTGATAACAAGTGAATAACAAATCAATGCGTACATTATCATTTACGTTGTGGGCGAGATCACGACAAAAATACGGCGCTACAGACCAAAGTCTAATCTACATTGTCTACAATCTTATTCTATTCTGGCTGTATTAAAGTTTTTAGGCGGTATTTATGTCTTTATTGTCGACAAATGACCAGGCTCTCGATCAACACACGCAATCGACTCCGGCTGAGTCACGTGAGCCCACCAAGTCAGCCAGCCTGACCGAGCAGCTTATCGAGGCGATTGTCACCGGTACCTATCCAGCAGGCACCAAGGTATCGGAAGCGGGATTAGCCGCCGCGTTTGGCGTCAGCCGAGGTCCACTGCGCGAGGCGATGATGCGGGTCGAAGCCTTAGGACTGGTAGAGCGGGTGCCTCATGTGGGCGCGAGAGTGGTGACGCTGACACATCGCCAATTAGCCGAGATCTACGCAGTGCGAGAAGCCTTAGAGGGCATGGCGGCAAGACTGGCGTGCGCGCACATCACCGATGCCGAGATCGATCAGTTAAGTGAGGTGCTCGCCACCCACCATGCCTATATCGAGCGGGTGGAGGGGGCGGCCTACTTTCATCAACAAGGCGACTTTGATTTTCATTATTGCATCATCAAAGCCAGCCATAACCAGAAACTGATCAACCTGTTATGTGGTGAGTTATACCACTTGCTGCGTATGTACCGCTTTCAATCGCCCCGGGCGCATTCTCGCCCCCAGCAAGCGCTGCAAGAGCACATGCAAATTTTGGCGGCAATTCGCGAGCGCGATGCCGAGCTGGCGGAAATGCTGATGCGTCGTCACATTCAGCGCAGCCGCCAACTGATTGAACAGCGAATAGCAGATTGAATAGTCACTGACGAATTAAAAATAGTGCGGCGGTGATCCCCGCTAAGCCACGAATTTACAAGGAGAATACGATGAGTGCAGGTGCGCGTTTTCGCCAAGCGGTGAGCAGCAATATTCCGCTGCAAGTCGTCGGCACAATTAACCCCTATTGCGCCATGATGGCAGAGCGGGTGGGGCATCAAGCTATTTATCTATCCGGAGGCGGGATTGCTAACGCCTCTTACGGCKTACCGGATTTGGGGATCACGACTCTCAACGATGTGTTGGAAGATGTTCGCCGGATCACCGCAGCGACCGACGTGCCCTTGCTGGTAGATATTGATACCGGTTTTGGCGGCGCGCTCAATATTGCCCGTACCATTCGTGAAATGGAACGTGCCGGCGCGGGCGCGGTGCATATGGAAGATCAAGTGGCGCAAAAGCGCTGCGGTCATCGTCCCAACAAAGAAATTGTCAGCCAAGCTGAAATGGTCGATCGCATTAAAGCGGCGGTGGATGCGCGCACCGATCCTGAGTTTGTGATCATGGCGCGCACCGATGCGTTGGCGGTGGAAGGCATGGACAGTGCCGTCGCCCGCGCCAGAGCGTACGTAGAAGCGGGCGCGGACATGATTTTCCCCGAAGCCATGCAAACGCTCGAGCAGTACCAAGCCTTTGTCGAGCAAGTAAAGGTGCCGGTATTGGCCAATATCACCGAGTTTGGGCAAACCCCACTGTTTACCAGCCAAGAGCTGGCGAGCGTGGGAGTCAGCATGGTGCTGTATCCGCTCTCTGCGTTTCGCGCCATGAACCAAGCCGCCCTCAATGTGTATCAACACCTACTGGATGATGGCCACCAAAAAAACGTGGTCGACACCATGCAAACCCGTGATGCGCTCTATGACTTCTTGGGGTATCACGCCTACGAACAGCAATTGGATCGCCTATTTGGCAAAGAGTGATCACAGACGCACACCCACGGTGTGAAAACGTCGGTTACACCACTGGAATTATCATCACGTTCACGGATTCATGCAGCGGTTGAATCTGATGGCATCAAAGGAAAGGAGCCAATCATGACAAATGTCGCCGTCGCACCTAACGAGAAACCAACCTCTGGCGCAGGCCTGCGTGGCCAAAGTGCCGGCACCACCGCCTTGTGTACGGTCGGGCAAACCGGCACTGGATTAACCTACCGGGGTTATGACATTACCGATTTAGCCAATCACGCCCAATTTGAGGAGGTGGCGTACCTGCTACTCAAGGGTCAACTTCCCAATCGCCAAGCACTGGCTGACTACACCGAAACCTTGGTTGGCAAGCGGGGATTACCTGACGCCTTAAAAGCGGTGCTGGAACGGATCCCGGCCAATGCGCACCCCATGGATGTGATGCGTACTGGCTGCTCGATGCTGGGTAATTTGGATCAAGAAACCGATTTTAGTGAGCAAACGGATAAAACCGATACGCTGTTGGCGATGTTACCGGCCATTATCTGCTATTGGTATCGCTATTCGCATGATGGCGTGCGGGTCGATACCTATCAGCCAGAGGTGAAAAGCATTGGTGGTTACTTCCTCAAAATGCTGACCGATGAAACCCCGTCGCCACTGCATGAATCTGTGATGCATTGCTCGCTGGTGCTGTATGCCGAGCATGAGTTCAATGCTTCGACCTTTACCGCCCGAGTGTGCGCGTCCACCTTGTCCGATTTGCACTCTTGCATTACTGCGGCCATCGGCAGTTTGCGCGGCCCATTGCATGGCGGTGCCAATGAAGCGGCGATGGCGATGCTAGAACAATGGCGCACACCTGACGAAGCCGAAGCCGGGTTAATGCAAATGCTCGCCAATAAAGACAAGGTGATGGGTTTTGGCCATGCAATTTACCGTGAGTCAGATCCCCGCAATGCCCTTATTAAACATTGGTCGAAACAGCTGGCGCAGAACGTACCAGACGCTTGGCTTTATGATGTGTCTAAGCGGGTTGAGCAAGTGATGAAGCGCGAGAAAGGCTTGTTCCCCAATGCCGATTTCTATCACGCATCGGCCTATCACTTTATGGGCATCCCGACCAAATTGTTTACCCCGATTTTTGTGATGAGCCGAGTAACGGGCTGGGCGGCGCATGTGTTTGAGCAGCGCGCCAATAACCGCATTATTCGTCCAAGTGCCGATTACGACGGCCCTGAACACCAAGATTGGCTACCTATCGATCAGCGCCCCTAATCGGCGCGCATTCACCCGATTGAAATTACAGAAGGAATTGACCATGAGCAACAACGTAGAACTGAACCAGCGCCCCGACCCCGATGCGTTATTGGTGCAAATTGCTGACTATGTCGATAGCACGCCGATTGCCTCAGCAGAAGCCTACAACACCGCGCGTAACTGCCTGATAGATACCCTTGGCTGTGGCTTGCTGGCGTTACGTTTCCCTGAATGCACCAAACACCTGGGTCCACTGGTGCCGGGTACTACAGTGCAACATGGTGCGCGTGTGCCGGGCACCTCTCATGAGCTTGATCCGGTCACTGCCGCGTTTAACATCGGTTGTATTATTCGCTGGCTCGATTTTAACGATACTTGGCTCGCCGCCGAGTGGGGCCATCCGTCCGATAACCTAGGTGGAATTTTGGCCACCGCCGATTATTTAAGCCGTGTGGCCGTGGCCGAAGGCAAACCGCCGCTTACCATGCGCGATGTGCTGACTGCGATGATCAAAGCGCATGAGATCCAAGGCGTACTTGCACTCGAGAATAGCTTTAACCGTGTCGGGCTCGATCACGTTTTACTGGTGCGCGTGGCGTCGACGGCGGTGGTCACCAAAATGCTGGGCGGTAATCGTGACCAGATCATTGATGCCGTTTCACAAGCGTGGGTCGATGGTTGTGCACTGCGCACCTACCGCCATGCGCCGAACGCCGGTTCACGCAAATCGTGGGCGGCGGGCGATGCCACTTCTCGCGCGGTGCGTTTGGCGATGATCACCATGAAAGGTGAAATGGGAATGCCGTCGGTACTCAGCGCGCCCAAATGGGGCTATTACGATGTGCTGTTTAACGGTAATCCCTTTAGTATCAAACAAGACTTTGCCAGCTACGTGATGGAAAACGTGCTGTTTAAGATTTCCTTCCCTGCTGAGTTTCATGCTCAAACCGCGGTGGAAGCGGCCGTTACCTTGCATGCACAGGTTAAAGACCGGGCTGACGAGATTGAACGTATTGAAATCACCACCCATGAATCGGCCATTCGCATCATTTCTAAAGAAGGGGAGTTGGCCAACCCGGCCGACCGTGACCACTGCCTGCAATATATGGTGGCGGTGCCGCTGTTATACGGCAATCTGGTGGCCGAGCACTATGAAGATGCCTTCCATTACGCCGACCCGCGTATTGACGCGCTACGGCAAAAAATGGTGATCAAAGAAGACCCACGCTATAGCGCGGAATACCTAGAAGCCGACAAGCGCTCGATTGCCAATGCGATCCAAATCTTCTTTACCGATGGTAGCCACACTGAACAAGTCGCGGTGGAATATCCGATTGGTCATCGCCGTCGCCGCGAGGAAGGGATCCCTGTGCTGGAGCAAAAATTCCGCTCCAACTTGGCAACCCGGTTCCCGCAAGCACAGAGCGATAAAATTGCCGCCTTATGTAACGACCAGGCCGCGCTGGAGAAAACCCCGGTGCACGAATTTATGTCGCTGTTTGTGATTAACTAAGCACGTTCTCAACACGTTGCTTGCTAACTCATCGCTCGCTGATAGCGGGCGATAAGGAGCCGCTTATGCAAGAAGCCAGTTATCAACACCACGCGGATTGGGCTAGCCGTGATCCCGAGGGATTTTGGCAGGCACAGGCCAAACAGCTCGATTGGTTTACCTTTCCTCAAACCATGCTTAGCAAAGACGACAATGGCATTGAGCGCTGGTTTGCCGATGGCACTATGAACACCGCGTATATGGCACTCGATGCCCATGTCGAACAAGGCCGGGGCGAGCAAACCGCGCTGATTTACGACTCACCGGTTACCGATAAAAAAACCACCTACACCTATGCGGCGCTGCGTGACTATGTGGCGAAAGTGGCGGGCATGCTGGCAGGGCTAGGGGTTGAAAAAGGGGATCGCGTGGTGATTTATATGCCCATGATCCCAGAAGCAACCGTAGCGATGCTCGCTTGCGCACGGCTTGGTGCTATTCATTCGGTGGTGTTTGGTGGCTTTGCCCCGAACGAGCTGGCGGTAAGGATTGAAGATGCGGAGCCCAAAGCGGTGCTTACCGCCTCATGCGGGATTGAAGGCGAGAAAACCTTGGCCTACAAGCCGATGGTTGATCAAGCCATCATGGACAGCCGCTACAAACCCGACCATGTGGTGGTCTATCAACGTGCAATGTGCCGCGCCAATTTAGACAACCCGCGTGATGCCGACTGGGCAGCGCTATTAGCCGAAGCCACACCTGCAGCACCGGTGCCAGTCAAAGCCACCGATCCTTTGTATATCCTCTACACCTCTGGCACTACCGGCAAACCCAAAGGCGTGGTACGTGACAATGGCGGCCATGCGGTGGCGATGAAGTACAGCATGAGCGCGATTTATAACGTCAAACCCGGTGAAGTGTTTTGGGCCGCGTCGGATGTCGGCTGGGTAGTGGGGCACTCGTATATTGTGTATGCCCCTTTGCTACACGGCTGCACCACGGTGATGTTTGAAGGCAAGCCAGTCGGTACACCGGATGCGGGTGCGTTTTGGCGCGTGGTTGATACATATAACGTCAGCATCTTGTTCTCGGCGCCTACCGCCTTTCGGGCGATTAAAAAACAAGATCCAAACGGTGATCACCTTGCGCGCTATCCAATGACATCTTTACGTACGGTGTTTATGGCCGGCGAACGGCTTGATCCACCGACATTGGAATGGGTGGAAGAAAAGACTCAGCGACCCGTGGTTGATCACTGGTGGCAAACCGAAACTGGCTGGGCGATTGCAGGCAATCCATTAGGGTTAACCTGCTTTGCGACCAAGCCCGGTTCGGCAACCATGCCAAGTCCTGGCTATCAAGTGCAGATCCTTGATGAAATGGGCGAACTGGCGGCGCCAAACCAACAAGGATATATTGCGATAAAACGGCCCCTGCCGCCTAGCTGCCTGCCCACGGTGTGGCGTAACCACGATCGCTTTGAAGCCGGCTATCTCAGCCAGTTCCCCGGCTATTATGTGTCTGGTGATGGGGGTTACATGGATGAAGATGGCTACGTGTTTGTGATGGGACGGATTGACGATGTGATTAACGTCGCGGGCCACCGTTTATCGACTGGCGAAATGGAAGAGGTGTTAGGCAGCCATGAAGCGGTCGCCGAATGTGCGGTGGTGGGCATGCACGATGAGCTTAAAGGCCAATTGCCGCTCGGCTTAGTGGTGCTGAAAGACGGCTTTGTCTCAGTGAGTGGCGAGATAGAACTGGAATTGGTGCAGCGTGTGCGTGACAGAATTGGCGCAATTGCTTGCTTTAAACAAGCAGTTATCGTCGATAAGTTACCCAAAACACGCTCAGGTAAAATCTTGCGCCGTATTATTCGCCAAATGGCGGATGGCGAGTCGTATCAAGTCCCCTCGACCATTGATGACCCTAGCAGTTTGGAGGCGATTGCCTCGGCGTTGTCATCGTAAGCTTTGTTATTCAAGCTTTATTATTTAGGCCTTGTTATTCAGGGCTTGCTATTTAGAGCTTGTCATTCTGAGCGCGACAATAGGTGCGACAACGCGTGGTATCACAGCAATACCACGCGTTAAGATAAGAGCGCGCTTATTGAGTGATGCGCGGGCTTATTGAATCAAACACGCAAACCCTTTGAGGTAGAAACCTTCTGGATAAGCACTGTGAGTGGGGTGATCCGCGGCTTGTGCAAAGCGTTCGATAAACTGCACGTTTTTACCCGCATCTAATGCCGCGTCCGCCAAGATCTTTTGGAATAACCCTGAGTCCATCAGCCCTGAACATGAATAACTGAGCAGCACACCGCCTGGGTTTAGCAGCTGCATGGCGAGCATATTGATATCTTTATAACCGCGGCATGCGCCGTTCAGTTGTGATTTCGATTCGGCAAACTTGGGTGGGTCCATCACAATGACGTCAAACCGTTCGCCTTGTTCGCGATAAGTGCGCAGCAGCTTGAACACATCAGCATTCACAAACTCAGCACGGGTGAGATCAAAGCCGTTACGTTCGGCATTGGCTTTGGCTCTATCGAGCGCCGGCTGTGACACATCCACATTGATGACCTGTTTGGCATTGCCTTTTTGCGCATACAAGCCAAAGCCGCCCGTATAGCAAAAGCAGTTTAAGACGCGTTTGCCATCCATATACTTAACCGCTTGCTCGCGGCTATCACGCTGGTCGAGATAAAAACCGGTTTTATGGCCCTTGGTAATGTCGACCTCAATCGCCACCCCATTTTCTTCGATGATGACAGTGGCGGGTGGCTCGTCACCGTGTAATACGCCGATACGTGGTTTCAACCCCTCCTTTTTGCGAATCGCAACATCCGAGCGCTCGTAAATATGGCAGTCAGGAAATTCGCTACGCAGCGCGGTGACCAGGTTATCGCGTTGGGCATCCGCGCCGGCGCTCAGCAATTGGCACACTAGGTAGTTATCGTATTTATCCACGGTAATGCCGGGCACACCGTCTGACTCGGCGGCCAATAGACGGTAACCGGTTAAGCCATCACGCTCGGCGAGCATGGTACGCAGTGGCTTAGCCGCACGAATACGGGCGAGGAAAAAGTCACTGTCGATGACGGTTTTCTCAAAGCACCACATGCGTACCCGAATTTGTGATTGCGGCGAGAATGCCCCTAGGCCTAAAAATTCGCCTTGATGATCACAAACAGTGACAGTGTCACCTAATCCGGGCTTGCCTTCAACGCGGGTGATTCCTCGCGAGAAAATCCAAGGATGGCGGCGTTTGATTGATTTATCGCGGCCTTTGGCGAGATACACAGTGGCAGTCATGATGGTTCCTAACAATGGGTGGTGCAAAACACGTCAAAATGCTGAGTGAGGCACCTGCATCATGACGTGACTTGCGGATAAAGCAAAAAGGGCGGGTATTGTCGAGCAAGGCTGACGGCATTGCAATAAAAACGCGCCCAGAGTAGGGCGCGCGATAAGGGGAATAATGGAATCAAGCTATGGCGTTAGGTGCGAAGCCCTGCCACTAAGGTTTTAAGCTGGTGGGCTTGTGCGCCAAGTTCGCTCACTTCGGTAGCGGAATCACGCAGCATTTGGGCAACCTGGGTAGACTGGCTGCGTACTTGCTCCACATCTTGCGAAATCGTACCCGCAACATTACCTTGCTGCTCAGCAGCGGCGGCAATTTCGGTGCTGCGATCGGCAATGGTGCCACTGCGCTCAGCGATTTGGCTGATCTCAGTATCAATCTCTTGCACCGCCGCTTCACTGGCTGACGCATTTTCAACCGTGCCTTCCATCACCCGGCGTAGCTCGGCGGTGTGCGTTTGCAGTGACTCAATCATAGATTGAATATCAACCGTCGATTCCTGGGTGCGGCTAGCCAGTGTGCGCACTTCGTCTGCGACCACGGCAAAGCCACGACCTTGTTCGCCGGCACGCGCGGCTTCAATCGCGGCGTTGAGCGCCAGTAGGTTAGTTTGTTCACTAATACCGTTAATGGTGGTTACCACGGTACCGATTTGCTCGGCGTTTTTGCTCAGCTCGCTGACTTTATCTGCCGCTTGAGCTATCTCGCTGGCAAGACCATTAATCGCGGTCATGGTTTGCTGAACTTGCTGACGCCCCAGATTTGCAGCTTCTGTGGCTTCTTGTGTTTGGGTTGATGTCTCGGTGGCATGCGTTGCGACCTCCCGAATTGAGCTCGCCATTTCTTCGGTCGCGCTGGCCAGCGAATCAAGGTACTGACGCTGGCTCTCGCCCACAGCTTCGCTTTCATTGCTGCGCTGCTGCAAACTTGCGGACAGGCCGTCCATCATCTCTGCGCTTTCCTGGATCGCTTTTACCAAACTCTGTTCACGCTCGAGCACTTGATCGATAGTAACGGCAATTTGGCTAAACTCATCACGGACCGGGATAAAGTTCATCCGGTAACTTAGCTCACCATCTGCTAGCTTTAATAAAGCTTGGTTCATGGTGTACATGGCGCCGCCGATAAAGGTCATGATGTAGTAAATCAGCACTGCAATGACTAACACCATGCCAAGCAGCAGGCTCCAATCGGTGGCGCTCATATGGCTAAATAGCGAGCCGTCGAGCTGATAGATAAGCTCATTACCATTGAACGTAAAACCGGTTTGCTGGCTATTGAGCAGGGTTTGCACCTCGCCTTTCGGGAGGTCGTATTTTTCAACCATGGCTTGAATGGCTTGTCCTTCCGCTTCCATCTTGTGTGCCACACGGGTATCCGAGGCTGCATCTAAGGTAAGCGCAATCACAACCATTGCGAGTAAGGGGAGGAAAAAGATAAGGTAAAATTTCTCTTGGAGCCGAAGGTGGATGAAATATTTATCAATCCATCGAAACGCAACTTCTTTCATGACGTAATCCTGTCAAACGACTTGTCTCATGTAGCGTTATACAGGTGTCGTTTTGCAATGGGAATACAGTAGAGGTGACCGATGTCTCAAAAATGTATTAGGGCCTATGTCACAGGTCACGTTCAGGGGGTTGGCTTTCGTTATCAGACCGCCCATGAAGCGATAAAGCTCTCATTGACCGGGTATGCGAAGAACTTACCGGATGGGCGTGTTGAGGTACTGGCATGTGGCCGCAATGAATCGGTGGATGCCCTCATGGCGTGGTTAGATAAAGGGCCGCCTACCGCGGGTGTTGATCAGGTCGATAAAGAAGACGTGGAGTGGCGCGCCGTAGATGGCTTCGCAATACTATAGCGACTCGATAGGACCATGTCGTCTAGGTAACAAGTCGTGTTTAGCTAAAAAACAGCGCCTAGGTAACAAATAGCAATTAGCTAAAACATGTAAGCGCCGCGGTGGGTAGTGCGGCGCTTATAGGCTGGCCATCGGTACTAAAGACATTTAGCCGGCTTAGGTAAACCTGCCAGTTTTGTTGCCTGTTTAGCGGGACCTTTCGGGAACAGCTTGAACAAATACTTGCTGTTGCCTTTTTCTGGGCCGTATTCTTTTTCCATCGATTTAACCAACAAACGCACCGCCGGTGAGGTGTTGTATTCTTGGTAAAAGTGGCGGACAAAGTGAATCACTTCCCAATGGGCCTCGGTAAGGGCAATGCCTTCTTGCTCTGCAAGCATGGGAACTAATGCTTCGTGCCAGTCGTCCACATTTTTTAAATACCCCTGCGCATCCGTCGCAATGGTTTCACCTTCATACACCAGCATAGTCTTACCTTTGTTCGTCATCTGATCGGACGTTATCGCTGTTATTAAAGCTGCAAAGCATAGCGAGCAGGGAGGGCGAGTGCAACTGGCGTTCAACCGTGACTCCGTGCTGCGCGCCGCACTGAGTGGGTGCGCCATTTAACGACAAAAAAGCCGGCGCGTGCCGGCTCTTTGTGTTTGTTACTGACTAAACCCTGGGGGGTTAGTCGTCGTTCATAAAGCCAAGAATGCTCAGCATATGAACGAAGATGTTGAAGATGTTCAAGTACAGCGACACGGTGGCGCGGATGTAGTTGGTCTCGCCGCCATTAATGATGTTGCTGGTGTCATACAGAATAAAGGCTGAGAAAATCAGTACCGCGATGGTGCTAATTGCCAGGCTCAACGCTGGGATCTGCAAGAAAATATTCGCGACCATTGCCACTAATAGGGCAATCACACCGGCAACCAAGAAACCACCCATGAAAGAGAAGTCTTTCTTAGAGGTAATGGCATACGCCGATAGGCCTAGGAACACCATCCCTGTGGTGGCAAGCGCCTGCATCACAATGCCTGGGCCGCTAGAAAGGCTCAGGTAGTAAGTCAGGGTTGGGCCGAGTGAGGCACCCAGCAAGCCGGTGAAGACGAATGTCCACACAATACCGGCAGAAGAGTTCATGGTGCGTGGTAGCACAAAGAACACGATCGCCAACGCACCTAGGGTCATACCTAGCGACATCATTGGGCCGATGCCGACAGCGATAGCGATAAAGGCCGCGATAGCACTGGTGATCAGTGTCATCGATAGCAGTGCATACGTGTTACGTAGCACCTTGTTTGTAGATAACGCACTCTGCTGTGACTGGCTGTGCGAAACGATACGATCGTTCATAACGTTCTCCCGGTTGGGTTAACAATCCATTTTTATATACGACAGTTATGCGGGCAGTCGTTCACTTTTTCAAGCTGCCCACGTCCTTAATCTAAACCACGACTGGCTTTTATAGGGTTAATAATACCTTATCCGCGCCTAACACCGATGGTGAAGTTGTAAAGGGATGTTAACCCAGCCCTTAAAGCGCGAACAAGGTAAAGTTTTTTACATCAACCACTTCCACCAGACGAACACGGCCAAGAAACCAAACAAATAGACCAGCCCGGTGATTGCCAATGCGCGCATCGCCTTGCTCATGGTCACTTCGGGTGGTAAACGGTGCTTGGTCACCAAAATATAGTTCAATAGCGCGAAAAAGGGCGTGGTGACAAATGCCGCGACCATGGCAAAATCAAGCATGGTCAGCAGCGCCCCAGTCCAAAATGCTACGATAGCCAGTGCCAACACAGCGATCAGTACCATCCAGCCTTGTGTAACTGCGGGTTTTGCTTCTGCTTCTGTTTGCTCGCGTAATAACCGTTGCGATTCGGACACCACCCGCGCATAGCCATCGATTACCGTGATGGTGCTGCCGAAGATACAGAAAAAGGCGACCACCGCAATCAAATAACGTGACCACTCGCCAATGGTGGCGGCATACAAACTCACCAATTGATGAGAAAAGCCAATACCGGATTGTTTCAGTTCCACCCCGCTGCCGTGCAGAAGCAGGGCACCCAGTGATAAGAACACAATCGCCAATAGCGCGGTGCCAATGTAGCCGACGTTAAAATCAAACAGCGCCGCTTGGGCATTGATTGGCTCAGATTGCGCTTTGCGCTTGAGCCACACCGACGTAATACTAGAAATTTCAATCGGGGCGGGCATCCAACCCATGGTGACCACGATAAAGCCAATCGCTGCTACGGACCAAATCGACGGCGCATTAAAACTAGGCTCGACCGCGACTGGGTTACCGACCGCAACTGTAACCGCGACCAAAGTGGCGCAAGTTAGCGTTGCCATGATTACTTTAGCAAGCAGATCCAATGCCTTGTAGTGGCCAGCAATTAATATCACCAGGCAAGTGATCACAATAATGGTCGACAACACCGTTAGTGACAGATCAAACGGCACAAAATAGCTTAATAAGCTGGCGCTAAATAAGGTCAAGGCAGCGGTGTTAATAACACCAGACACGGCACTCAGTGCAACAAACAGCCACAAGTAAGGGCGGCCTAAGCGCGCATAGCCTTCTACCAGCGTTTCGCCAGTGCCTGCGGTATATTGTACGCCTGCTCGAAAAAAGGGGTATTTAAATAAGTTAACGAGCAGGATCAATGCTGCGAGTTGCCAGCCATAAATAGCACCGGCTTTGGTAGACGCAACAAGGTGAGATCCGCCTACTGCCGCCGCGGCCATCATTATCCCTGGCCCTAAAGCGCGTAGGCGTTGCATCACCGACAAGCTGGGCGCTGTCTGGTGCGAAGAGACGGTTTGCATGGTTGTTTCCTTTATAATAATTGCGTTGTTGTGTTTGCTTAATTTTATGATTTAACGCTATTGCTTTTATATTTTACGCGTAAGGCCGATTTTTATCGTTTTTCCTTCAGTGTTTGTGTCAATAGCTACCCATGAATAGCATATGAGTTAAACGTGTCAACCAGTCTTGCCATATTTATTCAGCATAGGCGTCACGCTGGGTGCGAATGACCAACACCGCTAACCTGACATAAATATAAAGCGATAAACATCCGACCATTGTCTGAGAGAGCAGACAGCGCCGGAAAAGATCTTAGCAGGGTGCAATCAGGGCTGAATAAGTGTGATCTAAGATCAAATTCTGCTGGAAATGAGACTCCAATCACAATAGAATGCTCGCCCAACATGCGCTCTTTGCTCAGTGATAGGCAAAGAGTGGCTGTGTCGCGATTCGCGGCTGAAGAAAAAGCGTCCAAGGTAGGGCCCACCTTCACCGAACCCGCGGTACGATGTAACGCATGATGGAACCTCTTGCCTCCCCGGCAGCGTGTCGTACTCATCCGTACCGCAAGTGCAATACAACACGGCAAGGTAATCTATTTATGCAACTCCTCTATAGTGCGGCAGGTCTCGTCGCTCTGGTTCTGTGCGCGTGCGCATTTTCCACTAACCGTAAAGCCATCAATTGGCGTACCGTGCTCGGCGCGTTTGGTTTGCAAGCCGGTTTCGCGGCGTTAGTGCTCTATATCCCCTTTGGGCAAGCCATGCTGGGCTCAATGAGCAATGGCGCGGCTAAGTTGTTATCGTTCGCCAACGAAGGCATCGAATTTGTATTTGGTCCGCTGGCCAATGATGGATTTATCTTCGCTGTTAAAGTTTTGCCGTTAATCATTTTTATCAGTGCGCTGATTTCTCTCCTTTATCATCTCGGCATTATGCAGTGGGTTATTAAATTGCTCGGCGGGGGCATACAGCGATTACTCGGCACCAGTCGAGCTGAATCGCTGGTAGCCACCAGTAACATCTTTCTTTCTCAGGGCGAATCTCCTTTGGTGGTTCGCCCTTTTCTTAGCAAAATGACTCGCTCAGAGCTATTTGCGGTGATGGTCGGCGGTATGGCCTCGGTGGCCGGTAGTGTGCTTGGCGGTTATGCCGCGATGGGTGTAGATTTAAAATACCTGATTGCGGCGAGCTTTATGGCGGCACCGGGTGGGCTATTGATGGCCAAAATCATCGTCCCAGAGACCGAAACACCGGCCGAGCAAAGCCAGGTTGAGATCAGCGATAGCGACCAAGCAAACGCGATTGATGCATTGGCTAGCGGTGCGATGAACGGCATGAAAGTCGCGGTTGCGGTCGGCACCATGCTGGTGGCCTTTATCAGTGTGATTGCGATGCTAAACGCCGGGCTGAGTAGTTTAGGGGAGCTGGTCGACATTGACGGCTTAAGCCTAGAAATGTTGTTTGGTTACCTGTTCTCTCCCCTGGCGCTGCTTACCGGTGTACCCGTGCATGAAGTGTTTGATGTCGGCAACCTCTTGGGACAGAAGATTGCGCTTAATGAGTTTGTCGCCTTCTTATCCTTTGCCGATATTAAAGCCAACCTGTCGGTGCAAAGCCAGGTGATTGTGACTTTTGCCTTGTGTGGCTTTGCCAATATCGGCTCGATTGCCATTCAACTTGGCTCGATTGGTGCCATGGTGCCAGAGCGCCGCAAAGATGTGGCAAGCTTAGGCGTGCGTGCGGTGATTGCTGCCACCTTTGCCAACCTAATGAGTGCGGCATTGGCGGGTATTTTTATCGCGCTATAAACATTGCGCGGTAACGAGACTCGGTTAAAGTATCTCAGTAAAAGCAGGGCGATTGGCGGCAAGCTAATCGCCTTTTGCTAACATATTCGCCAAGCTGATCACAGCTTGAGCGAACAGACAAGAAGCGGTAAATAAAGGGTTTACAAGCCACAGCGAACCCAATAATATATGCCGCGTTCCGGAGAGATGGCTGAGTGGTTGAAAGCACCGGTCTTGAAAACCGGCAAGGGTTAATAGCCCTTCTAGGGTTCAAATCCCTATCTCTCCGCCACATATAGAAAAGCCGCTGCCCAGTCAGCGGCTTTTTTGCGTTTATCCCCCCACAAACTCCCAAACCCTGACCGCGCCAACATTTTAGACCCCTTTGCCTAAACACACTGCCCAGCATCTGATAACCTAGCCCGCAAAAAATCGCCCTGTAAGGCCTTTTGGACGCCGCTAACCAGAGGGCGGTAGCGTGGGGGCAGCCGAGCCTATCACTTCGTTCCCACGCTCCTGCGTGGTAACGCGTTATGGGTTAGGTGGTACTGTTTCGGGATAATGTGAACGCTTCAACCATGATAGGCGGCATGCACACTTTCGCAGACGAGTTGATTGCTTCAAGGATTAAAAGTATGTTTAATAACAGAAAGTTACATAAAAAACCGTATAACGGCTTTGACAAATCGAGCGCGCGCACTAATACAATGTTAGAACTATGATCGAGCGTATGACTGAGCAAGGTACTCTCTGCCATATCCATCGGCCCAAAGATTCCGGCCAAGTTGGCTTCGTATTTATCTGCCCCGGCCGCTTTGAGGAGAGAGAAGGACGGCCTTGTGCTGGCCAGACGGGAAGGGTGCTGGACGACGGATTGTGTCACCTCGTACAAATGCGAGGCGACCTTTTTACTTCTCGAAATCGGTACGATTACCTGATCACAAATGCATGGCCACAAGTCGAATATAAGAAAAGTACAAACAGGTCGGTGCCAAATTGTATTGAAGTTACGTCGAAACAGAACATTCAGCGGTTGTTTTCTGAAATTAATGGGCTCTCCCATGTCGTAGCATGCGGTGAACTGGCACACCTTGCTGTGCGCATTTGCGTTGAATTTTTGAACTTTTCGGGAAACGTCGCCTATGTCAAACACACATCTCGTCAGTCTATGGGCTGCCCAACGAAAGAGCAGTACGACAGCACAGTCAGGGATTGGGCAAAAAGTGTTATTCAACAGTTCTAACAAGGCGCAGCAGTTCGCGGCCGATGGCCGCCGGACGCCCTTTACGTGGCTCCTTCGTCGCCACTCCAAGGTCGCCGCTGTGCTTCGGCGTTAAGTGCCATGAGGAAATAAAATGAATTGCAAACTTTGCGGGAAAGAAAGCGTACTGCAAAAATCCCATATAATTCCCAAATCGTACTTAAAAGGGTTAAAAAAGGGTGTCGGTCAATTGGTGTCTGTCGTGTGTGATGAAGCGACTGCCCCTAAAAAAATCAATTCAGATACTAAGGAGAGGCTACTGTGCCGAAACTGCGAACAATTTCTAAGTGACAACTATGAAAAGTATGGGACTCGGTTGTTTAAAAGTAGTCGAGGAGTTAAAAAAGCTAGAAACTACATTGAATTCAATGGCTTCAAATATACAGAGTATTACCTTTTTCTAATTAGTATCCTTTGGCGTGCTTCGGTTTCAACATTAGACGAATTTTCTAGTGTTCAATTGCAAGAGAAATTTGAAAGCATTTTAGCTTCATCTATAAAAAGTAAATCAATTAAACTGCAAACATCTTTAAGGCTTGACCACTTCATTCGTATATCTGTGCTTCGTGTCGTTGACTCAAAAAATGGTATCAGTGATGACGTTATACGTAATGTTCTGCTGCATTTTGGTGTTGAGCATGGTGAAACTGCGCAAGATGGTATGGTTTATTACTTCATGATTAGTGGTTTCCTAATCTGCTACTTTTTTAGTGTTGGTAAAGACATTCACGATGTGCGTGTGAAGCGTATTGGAGGACAGTTAGTGAATCGTACACAAATTAAAATTCCTAAAGTCGAACTGAGTGACTTAAAGCAAGTGCATGATGGTTTCAAGGTTATTCATGAAAAGGCTCAATCGCATACGTTGTAAAGGCACTTAACAAACGAGTATGTCGTCAATCCTAAATTTTAGCGAGATTTTTATCCCACATCACGCCGTCTCTGAGCATCGAATTTAAGATCACTACCATCTTGCGCACACAGGCAATAGTGGCGATTTTTTAGTCATTCATCGCGTGAGTCTAAAAGTAGTGCTTAGCGAGATTAACGCTAAAAAAGAATGAGTAAATATAGCTACCTCCGGTATTAAAAGTCGCACCTCAGTGTGGAAGATATTCAAGAGGGTAACCCTGTCATTCGTTATACATTTAGATAGAGTAGTGCTAATGAAGTTTAAAATAGCAGATAAAAGAACAAGAAATTTGTATATAGGGCCGCTTAGTGTTTTTATGTTTTGGCCTTCTTTGATGTTTTTGGGTTCATGGTTTATGGGTGATGTAATTAGTCTTGAGCATCTCCTTTATGTTTGCCTGTTTTGCTCTGTTCCTGCGCTATTAAACTATAAAGGAAGATGCGATTTTAAAAACTACGCTGAAAATCATGCCATTGAAGTTTCAGACAAGGGATTAATTTCTTATGAGCCTGACACCCAAGAGATCATGGAGTGGGAAAGCGTTAAAACGATCAAGGTTAAGCGTTCAAAGGAAAAGGTAAAATCTATAAAAATCTTTGGTAACCATGGGTTAACGGCTGATTTGTCAAGATACGAAGGTTTAGATAGGCTCTATGATGAACTGAAAAAAGTGATAGAGGCAGGGCGTTGGAGATAGGTGTATAGTGGGTTAATTGGACTCCCGCTCTAAACAAACCACTCTTTAGCTGATTGATTAGTAGCGGGGATAACAAGAGTCGCAATACGATTGTCGGGTTTTATTTAGCTACCGAACCTGCTGATTATTCTTTGGTTTTGATCGTATTATTGCCCGAGGTATTATCTCTACGGCTATTCATTGCTATTCTGAAATTCAGGGTATTGCTCAAGAAACTCAACCATATCGAAAGGCATGACTTTTGGTTGTCGTTTGTACCAATTTACAAGCGGTTTTACATCCAATGCATGAAAATCACGTTTAAAGTCACTACTCCGATATACATTCGATAGCTCGATCCACTCGTCTAAATACTGGGTGTCTTTAGATTCAGAAGTATACGCTAATAAAGCAGAGTTGTAGGAAGATAGCTCTTTTCCCCAGCAATCATTTTCTGCTAGATGTTTAATATAACCAGTTGCTGCTACTTTTTCGCTTCGACTGAGATTAACAAACCAGCTTTCCTTGATTGGCTCTAATGGTTGACGATTTTTACGGCAATTACTTGCTTTTTCTTCTAGTGCAGAATAAGTGCTATCCATTTCGGACTTTAAAAATTCTTCCCATGTAAGGGCATGGCCTACTATAGGAAGGCTTATCAGTAAAAGTAAGGTGGTTTTTCTACAGAGCATTAGAAACACATCTCCAAAATTCGTAATCTTTTCCTGTTGCATTTAGTGCTGTCATATCAGCGTGATCTTGCAGTCTACGGCGCCGAATAATCCCTACACTTTTAAATGCATCAGCGAAACCTTTCCAGTCATATATACTAATATTAATACCTGTGGATACTACTGATGCTGAACCCTCAATAATAACTGAACCATTTGCACTTCTTGATGCAAATAGTTGAAATAGTGGAACACCAGATAAGACTGCTTCAAGTACATTGGCAGTATCGATTATCCTGTTCATTTCCTTGATTCCATCAAGGGTCTGAGCGCTAGGCTCAAAGCTATCTATATTGCAAAAATCACCTTTAAAGCTTGAAACCGGCATACTTGTTCCCTGAGAGTCATTATCTAGGTATTTAAAAGTAAATACTTACAATAGTCACAGAAAGCCTTATGATATTGGAGCATTATCACGTAAATATCAATTTTTGGGATACCCCATGCACCTGACTTTCCGTCCCATCAATCTTGAAACCGATTTTGCTAATTGCGTAGCTGCACGTCGGGATGCTTTTGTGTGTAGCTTTGGATCCGATGCGGGGTTTGAAGACTTTCTGGCCGGCTATTTTGAACGAGTAAGCGAACGCATGAATCAGCCCGAATGGTTTTATCGGCATATCTTTGTCGATGGAGAATGGGCTGGGCAGCTTGAATTTCGCAGCACGTCGCCAGAGCCTGAGACGGGTTATGTGCATCTCATCTACCTTGCACCTGCCTTTCGTGGGCGCGGGTTTGCCCCTTTGCTGCAGCGTTATATCGAAACTACCTTAACAAACGCGGGGTGCCGCCGAGCAATGCTTTCTGTAAGCCGTGATAACCATCGTGCGTTAGCCTTTTATCGCCAGCACGGCTGGGAATTTGTTCGCGCTAACCCCAAACATGCGAAGACCGATTTTTATCAGTGTTGGTTGCCGGCGTAGATACTTATTCGCGCCAATATGCGATTATTACGCGATAGAATGTTTCAGTAGGCGAGTGGTTTATGACTCTGATATGCCGGTCAAAAAGGCTCACTGTGCGACAATTTACACTCGACGATGCGCCGTTTATTGTGGAGCTGCTTAATGATGCGTCGTTTATACGCTATATCGCGGATAAAAAGGTGCGTACTGAACAAGATGCAGTCGAGTATCTCCGTCACGGGCCGCTCGCGAGTTATCAAGCATATGGCTTCGGTTTAAATCTGGTAGAACGGCGAGAAGATGGTGAGCCCATCGGCATGTGCGGCGTGCTCAAGCGTGACGAGTTGGCATATCCAGATTTAGGCTACGCGTTTTTATCGCGTTATACCGGGCAAGGATACGCCACAGAAGCCGCCGAGGCGGTGCTTGAAGCAACTCTGTTAGCGAGCGGACTGAATACCGTTCAAGCAGTGACCTTACCGGACAACCAACCCTCCAATCGCTTGCTCGAAAAGCTCGGGTTTCAGCGACAACACCCAATCATGCTTTATGGGCATAGCAACAATCTGTATGAATATACCCGTACCTGAGCGCCGTCAGGTGTTACTGAGCACTGTCACCCTGAACCGTGACGCGGTGCAATCGTCTGGGCGTGTCGCCATAATCGGTTACTGCGTAGTGTTGGGTGGCGCGATTGTCCCAGATTGCCACCGAGTGTTTTTGCCAGCGAAAACGAACGTGATATTTCGATTGGCGTGCTTGACTGAACAGTGTCGCAAGCCGTTGTTGGCTGTCAGCCTCTGGCCAGTCGGCAATCGCGCGAGTAAATTGCTCGTTAATAAATAGTACTTCTTGGCCGGTTTCTGGGTGGGTTTGCACCATGGCACGGCGAATGGGTGGGTAGTCTTGAGCGCGTTTCGAGACCACACTCTGGCCGTCGGCGTCTTGATGATCGTAACGACTGCCTTCAAAGGCGTGCAGTGCGTGAATGGTGTCGAGCTCGCGTAGCTCGATTTTTTCTTTGTCGGTTAGATCGGCCCATACTGCTGCCATGTCACACCAAATCGTATCCCCGCCATGTTCTGGTACATACTGCGCGTGTAAAACCGAGCACTTGGGCGGCACCGCTTGCCATGTCATGTCGGTGTGCCAATAGCTTTGGCTGGGTGGATTACCGCGGCTGGTTTCAATCACGACCACTTGGTCGTTGTCGGGTAGGTGCGGAAAAAACGGGTGAGGTGGCTCAAGCTCGCCGAAGCGTTTTGCCAGTGCGACATGGTCGTCGGTCGAGAGGGGCTGCTCGCGAAAGAAAAGCACTTTGTAGCGTAAAAATGCTTGGTATAGCGCCGCAAACTCAGTGTCTGACAGCTGGGATAAATCGATATTATCGACTTGCGCCCCTAACGTATTGCCTAAAGGGGTTATCTTCATTTGAACCATACCTTACCGCCAATGAATTTGTAGGCTGGTGTGCCTCGCATTAGGGTGTCACGCGCAAAGGGCTGTTGGCACTGAGGGCAGTGACACGGCGTGGTGGTGGCATCCTCAACAATCCTTTCTTTAAAGCACTTTACCAAAGCGCCTTTACCGCCTTTGCGATATTTAAATAGTGGCGCATTACAGCGTTTACAGAAAATATCGATGGTTTTAGTGGGGCCTTTTTTATTCGGTTTTGCCATTTTGATTGCTCGAGCGTCACTACATGCCGAAAGCTTGATAGTGACGAGTCGGGCGTAGGCTGTCAATCAGCTATCGTTTAATGACGCTTTACGTTATTAACGCTTGGCAACCATAAACAAAAGCCAACACGGGTGATCGTGCTGGCTATCGTTCCCGCCTCACAGCCAATGAATGTAAGTGCAAAGGGCTTTTTTTGCTTAGTTCGCGATTTTCACGCGGATTTTGCTCTTTGCAACGCTGGCCAAGTTCAGTGCGGCAATTGCAGCGTTGGCCTGGGCATCGTCAGGCATAGTCACAAAAGCAAAGCCTTTGGATTCGCCAGTCTCTTGATCCAGCACCAGATTGCAGTCGGTGACTTCGCCGTGTTCAGAAAACAGCTGACGGAGTTCTTGTTCGGTGGTGGTGCGTGCAAGGTTGCGAGCTAAAAGTTTCATTGTTGTACGTTAATATCGAGGTAACAACACCGATTGTCTCAGTAAAGGATGCCACGACCAAGTAATAGTTTGGCTTTCTTATCGATACGTTAGCCTTGAGTGCTGCTCAGCCGACGTTTATGCGTCACTTTCTCCTAAGTCATGATTGATTTTATCCAGCAGCGCAATAAGTTGCTGGGCTTGCTGATCATCAATGCTAGGAAACTTACAACGAATCTTTTCAGGAATTTCCGCTGCTTGGTGCTGCAGCTCAATGCCTTTGCCCGTCAATGTTACCCACCGCTTTCGTTTATCGTCTTCGTCTTTCACTATGGTGAGCAAGCCTTTATCGCCCATCTTTTTCAAAATCTGCGTCATCGCGCCACCATCAATGCCGGTTTTCTCAACCAGATTTGCGATCGCGAGTCGGTCAGTTTCCCACAGCGCCATCATCACTACATATTGCGGGTAGGTGAGATCAAGCTCGCTCAACCAGGAACGGTAGGCACGCGAAATACCGTTGGAGGCCTTGTATAAGCGGTGACAGATTTGGCTATTGAGCTTCAATTGGGGATAGGTCATGGGTTTTCATTTTCAATGTGTCTGAGAGCTATTTTATTTTGTGCGCAAAGTATTTGCAATGCTGGGTCATGCGATCTAGTATTTTGCATGCAAAATAAATAAACCTGATGCAAGCGGCTTTACCGTACTTGCTGAGTGCGAAGCAGTGAGCCGCAAGCGGACTGGAACACAGGAGAGTGAAATGAAAGAGCTACAAAGTGTTGCCTATACAGCAAAAGCCACCGCTACCGGAGGCCGCGAAGGGTCTGCAAAATCCGATGATGGGCGTTTAGATGTTGCGCTTTCAACCCCTAAAGGGCTCGGTGGAAACGATGGCGAAGGCACCAACCCTGAGCAGCTTTTTGCTGCCGGCTATGCGGCGTGTTTTATTGGTGCGCTGCGTTTGGTGGCCGGTAAAGCAGGCGTGACCTTGCCGGAAGACACTCACATTAACTCAGAAGTGTCGATTGGCCCTATTGATGGTGGTTTTGGTATTGCCGTGAAGCTGGCAGTGTCTGTTGGCGATCTGGATAAAGAGACCGCGCAGTCATTGGTTGAGCAAGCGCACCAAGTATGCCCGTATTCCAATGCGACACGTGGCAATATTAAGGTCGAGCTGTCAGTTATTTAACATCGCTAGCACGCTATGATAGGGAGCGCTGTCAATCAGGGCTCCTTTTTTATGTCCGCTCTTTAAGGGAGCAGCGCGTTGTTGGGTGCTCCCTGAATAGAAGTGCTGAGCATTGACCGCTCAGACTATTGACCACTAAAACTAGCGCACAAGACCTATACCAATAACAAGGATGATGAGAACTGGTATGTCAGAAACCACCACTAGTCAGCTCACCAAGATAAGCGTCGTTCCACTGACTGATCAGGATATCGACGGTGTTCGCCAGGTATCGTTGCCTGATCAACAAGTAAAGTTTGCGGGGACCGCTGACGAATTTCTTGCTGAGCCCTGCGAGACTATTCACCGCCATGTGATCAAGCGAGCGGGCAAGACGGTAGGCTTTTTTAAACTCGATACTGACTATGCGTCTCAGTATGACTTTTGCCCGCCAAAGACGTTGGGTCTGCGCATGTTTGTAGTGGATGCGCGTTATCAAGGGCAGGGCCTAGGCACCGGTGCGGTTAAAGCCTTGCTTGAGTATTTTCCCGTTGCTTATCGTGATTTCAATTGGGTGTATCTAACGGTGAACTGTCAAAACCCGGCCGCTAAAGCCTGTTACCAACAAGGCGGCTTTACTGATACAGGCGAGCTGTACTGGGGCGGCGCGGCAGGGCCTCAGCATATTATGTATGCTGCGATTGACGCCGATAATAAGGGCAAAGCGCAATGAGAAAGGGCAGAACCACAACGTTTGGTCATACGCGACAATGGCTTAGGGCAGGCTTAGACTTGCACACGATGTGCCAACAGACAGCTCGAATCATGAGTGTGTTGTTTGTCGGGGGGCTATCAACGGGGGCTTATGCGCAAGGGTTGGATTTTCGTGTTGAAACCGGCGGGGTGACGTTTAGCAAAAATGATGTCAGCATCCCCGGAGATACTGGCACTCGCTTTGATATGACCGATTTAACCGGCCGATCCGCAACGCCTTACTTGCGTTTGTATGGCACGTATCAGTTCAATCCCCAGCACGCGGTGCGCCTAACCTTTGCGCCTCTATCTGTCGATGGTCGTGGCACGCTGTCAAAAAGCATCCAGTTTCAGGATCAGCGCTTTGCCGATGGGCAAGCGATTGACGCGGATTATCAATTCAATACCTATCGTGCGACATACCGCTGGACGTTTTACGATCATGGCCCTTGGCAGTGGGGCGTTGGTGCCGCAGCCTTGGTGAGAGATGCTGAAATCACCCTCGCGCAAGGTGAAACAAAAGCAACGAAATCCAACGTTGGTGTAGTGCCCTTGCTGCATGGGTATGGGCAATATCGCCTGTCCGATCGCGCGGCGTTGATCTTGGATGTGGAAGGCGCGTGGTCACCCATGGGACGTGCGGTTGATGCGGCGCTGATGTTGGAGTATCACCTTGGTGATGGCTGGTATGGCGCTCTGGGATATCGCACCCTAGAAGGTGGGGCGGACAACGATGAAGTCTATAACTTTTCTTGGCTTCACTATGGCCTAGCCAGCCTCCGGTACCGGTTTTAAAGATTCAAGCCTGATTGTGGGCACGAGTGGGCTATGTCTGGTAGTTTAATGATCATGAGGCTGGCTGAAAAGTAAGCGTGAAGGTCAGGCCGCCTTGGGCGTTGGCTGCAGCTCGTATTTTACCATTTATATCCCGCACGTTATTGGCTGTGATTGCTAATCCTAACCCAAGTCCCTCACCGATTTTCTTCGAGGTGACAAACGGCTCGAACATGGTCTCCAAAGCCTCTTCTGACGCCCCGCAGCCGTTGTCACTCACCGTCAGTTCGACTGCCTTTTTGGTGGGCGTGACCACAAACACCAAAGTCGGCGAAGCGGTATTTGCCATCGCATCGCATGCGTTAGATATCAAGTTTCCTAGGATTTGTAATAACCTTTGTCCTTCACCGAGTATCATGGGGGTGTCGTGAGGCATACGCACCCGCACATCAATGTCTGCCAACTGAGCTTGATGCACACGCAAGGTTTCGTTGAGGGCATCGGGTAAAGAAACGGCATGCAGGTGGTGCGGTTTGTTGTAGGCGAAGGTTTTGAGTTGGCTGGTCATATTAGTCATACGATCAATCAGCTTTTGCACCAGCTGGTTATTGGCTTTAACTTTTTCCGTCTCGCCGCGTTCAGCGAGCAAGGTATTGGTGGTAAGTAAGGTGCGAAGGCCGGTGAGTGGCTGATTAAGCTCATGAGTAATAGCACTGGACATTCTCCCTAAGGCGGCCATTTTGCTGGTCTCAATCAGTTGCGCTTGTGCTTGTTGCAGCGCTTGGGTGCGCTCTTCCACGCGCTCGGTGAGTGCTTGGTTCATCTGCTGGAGTGACTGTTCGGCTTTTTTGCGTTTGCTAATGTCAATCAACGTCGCTAGGTAGTATTGCTCATCATGCCAAGGGAAACGGGTGAGTGAGAAAAGCGCAGGAAAGACGCTACCGTCGCTGCGACGTGCCATGGTTTCAACCGCATTGAGCTCAGCCAATTCATCGTGCTTGTCGAGATTTTTCAGCAAGGTGAGGGTGGTGGAGTGTGGATTGCCGGTATCAAACAACTCCCAAGCAAAAATGCGGTGATGATTGTTTTCTGGCAAGCCAAATAGCCGCTTGGCCATCGGGTTAAGATCATACAGCGAGCCTTGTTCGTCAATGAGCAATAAACCGACTTGGGTTTTATCAATCATTTGTTTCAGTCGGCGCTGCGACTCTTGTAATAGGCTTTGAATTCGCTGCTGGTGACGGTGTTTCTGCCGTCGTTGTTGGCCGATGATCAACAATAGAATGACGACAAGTAAGACGGTTGCCACTCCCCATGCGAACAAGTTTGCGGTGTCTTTTATCGGTTTATAGGGGGTCAGGTAACTCACTGACCATTTAAGATCGTCCAATTTTACCGTGTGGCCCAAAAAAGGGGTGGCATTGAAGCGCCACTGGCTAATGGCGGTACTGTCGTAGAGGTAGCGCGTTTGTCTCTTCACTGTTTGTTTATTGTCTTGCGTTGATGCTTGTGACCCGTTCAGTCGGGCTGCGTTCAGTCGGGCTGCGTTCAGCTGGGCTGCATTCAGCCAGTCTGCACTGTACTGGCTGCTGCTTGAGAGGAAAAACCGCTGTTGCCGATTTTGCAGCAGAATGAGGTCATCACTGGCGATGGGTTGCTCAGTAAGGAAGCTAAGGTCAATTTGTACTACCACAATGCCGGCGATGTTGAGGTCATCAAAAACAGGGGCAGAGAGGTAATAAAGCGGCCCATAGCCTTTGGTTTTATTCACCAATGACACACCTTCACCTTGACGTAGCACTTGCTCGACGATTGCCAACCGGTCGGGACGGCTAAAGCGCTCATCAATTAGGCTAGAAGCGAGCACGTCACCTGATGTTGAGAGCAGTGTCCAGCCTTCGGTATTGGCCGCTTTATCGAGCTGTGTCAGTTTCACTTGAAAGGCGGCGGTCTCGTGGCGCTCTCCTTTCACAATTGCCAGGGTATCAGGATGGTTGGTCAGCAAATAAGGCAGATGATAAAAGCGCCTTAAGGCACGGCGAACGTCACCGATATAGTTTAAAAGCTTGTTCTGTACCTCGGCGTGTGTTTGCACACTTAATCCCTGATAGGCTGCTTCGCGGCTGATCCCATAAAAGAAAAGCACCAACACCCCAGCGAGCAACAGCATTGCCCAGGTTCTCTTGCTGTCTTGGTGGGTGCGGTGATGATTCTGCATAGTGTGCTCTGCTCTGACTTCCGCTTTAGACTGCGGTGAATAGCAAAAATGTTAAAGCAGTGTGATGAGAAAGTGAGAGCTAGCTCCTTTTCTGCTGCGTGGCTTTTGCTACCGTAATGAGTCACTTATCACGGATGGTTTCCTCATGACGGTACAGACACTCCCGCGCATTGCCTTGATTGAAGATGACGATATTGTTCGTCACACCACCTGCCAGTGGTTAGAGTTGGCAGGCTTTGAGGTTGAGTCATTCAGCACGGGCCAAACAGGGCTACAAGCTGTATTACAGTATCCGTTTGATGCCGTGGTCAGTGACGTCAAGTTACCGGATGTTGACGGCTTATCTATTCTTACCGAGCTAGACCAGCATCAGGTCGCGACACCTGTGCTGTTTATTACAGGACACGGTGATGTTGATATGGCCGTAGGGGCGTTGCAAAACGGGGCGTTTGATTTTATTGAAAAGCCTTTTGAGCCCGAGCGTTTGTCTCAGCGCGTGACTGAGGCCGTCGACAGCTACCGCCAACATGCCTCGACACAAGAGCGACAAGCCTATTTATCGCGTATTAGTGGATTGGAGAAGGTACTGATTGGCCAAAGCCGAGTGATGCAACAACTTCGTGAGCAGGTGGCGAAGCTGGCGCGTATCGACACCAATGTGATCATTTATGGGGAAACGGGGTGTGGCAAAGAGCTGGTGGCAACCAGTTTACACAATGAAAGTGCGCGACAAGCCCAGCGTTTTGTGCCGATAAACTGCGGCGCGATCCCGGAAAACTTATTTGAAAGTGAGCTGTTTGGCCATGAGTCAGGGGCATTTACCGGCGCCAATCAGCGTCGTATTGGTAAGTTCGAATATGCGCACAAAGGGACCTTGTTTTTTGATGAAGTCGAGAGCATGCCGGCAAGTATGCAGGTGAAAGTGTTGCGCGCGCTTCAAGAGCACACCATTGAAAGAGTGGGAGGGAACCAGTCGATAGCGATCGATACGCGGGTGATTGCGGCCGCTAAAGCCGACCTCAATGACCATGAAACCTTCCGACAAGATTTGTACTACCGTTTGAATGTGGCACAAATCCACCTTCCATCCTTAAGAGAACGTGAAGATGATGCGTTGATCTTGTTTGAGCACTTTACCCGTCAGACCAACCCGGAGACACGCCTGGCCAGTGAGGCGGATCGGCACGCCATTTTGTCTTATTCCTGGCCGGGTAATATTCGTGAGCTGCGCAACGTCGCAGTACGGTTTGCCTTGGATGATGGTATTTCAGTGATGGAAATACTGTCCAATCGCCCTTCATCGACCATGGAAGCCGTTCAATCGAATGTTCCGCTTTTAATCCAGCTACATAACTTTGAACGCAAGGTACTACACGAATGCTTGGTGGCACATCAAGGGCGTATTCATGAAGTGATGCTGGCGCTCGATTTACCTCGCCGTACCTTGAACCAAAAAATGAAAAAGTTTGGCTTACACCGTGCTGACTATACCTAAGTGAATCGGCAAAAAATTGCTCAAGGCGAAACGCGCCGCGTTTAAGCGTTGATCACACTTTGGTTACATTTTGTGATAGCTGACTGCCTAGTGAGGCGCTATCATCAGCAAGATTTTGCTTATTGACCCAGCCATAAATGAGAAAAATCTTGCTGATTATCCATGGCCTCTTCTTATATTTCCTTTTATAACAGGGGTATAAGATTTGGCATTCCCTTTGCTATCCATGCTTTGCTGTTAAATAATTTTGTAATTTATGTAAACCAATAATACAGCCCTACATGGAGAGTAAACATGAAGATCAATCAGCTATTTAAAGCACTGACGTTTGCCGCGGCCTCGTTTAGCCTCGCCTCGACCGCTGTCGCAGAAGACCGAAGCTATATCCTCGCAACGGCTTCAACCGGTGGCACCTACTATCCCGTTGGTGTCGCGCTGGCGACGCTGAGTAAGGTCAAGCTTGCCCCTAAGCACCATTTTTCGTTGTCGGCAATCAGCTCCGCTGGCTCCGGCGAGAATGTGAAACTGCTCAATGAAGACGAAGCGCAATTTGCGATTTTACAGGGCTTGTATGGTGCGTGGGCCTGGTCCGGCGAGGGGCCGTATGCAGAAAGTGGCCGCCAAGATCAACTGCGCTCTGTGTCTATGCTTTGGCAAAACGTTGAGCACTTTATTGTGCGCAGTGAGCTGGCAGAAACAGGCACCGTGAGTGATTTGAGTAACCTTGAAGGTGAAAAATTTTCGATTGGTAAGAAGAATTCAGGTACCGAAAACTCAGGTCGTCAGATTATGAAGGGACTAGGCGTGGATCCGGAATCCTTTAATTTGGCTTACATGGGTTATGGTGGCAGTGCCAGCGCACTACAAAATGGCACCATTGATGGCATGAATACCCCAGCGGGGGTGCCGGTTGGCGCAGTTACCCAAGCGTTCGCCGCACTGGGGAATGATATCTCTATCCTGTCTTTTACTGACGAACAAATCAAAGCGGCTAACGGTAAATACAACCTTTGGACCAAGTACGAAATTCCTGCTAATACCTATCCTGAGCTGGATAAGCCGGTCACCACCATTGCTCAACCTAACTTCTTGGCCGTGCGTAAAGATCTTTCCGATGAGGATGTGTATCAGCTCACCAAGGCTATTTACGAGAACTTGTCTTTCCTTCAAGGCATTCATAAAGCCACCAAAGCGATGGCGATTGAAAAAGCGATCGCTGATTTGCCTGTGCCGCTGCATCCAGGTGCAGCACGCTATTACCAAGAAGTGGGTATCGATATCCCGTCTGAACTGGTAATGGAATAACGCGATAGCGCTCCGGGATAGCTCGGAGCGCCTATCGAGATCAAATACTGCATGGAAACGCGGATACTGCTTGGAGTAAAGGGATGAGCGAGCCAAGAGAGCACGAGCCTGTTGAGCAAGGACCTGATGAAACAGCGCTGGAGAAATTTGAATTACCCACGCGCGATGATTTTCCGTGGGTGACCACCACCATCACTGTGCTGGGCGTGGTGTTGTCTGTATTGCATATTTGGTTCAATACGCTATCAACACTACCGGAGTTATGGATTTCGGCGACCCACTTTGCGGGGTTTGCGGTGATTTGTGCACTGTGGTACCCGGCACATATCTCTTTGAAGCGGAATAAAATAGCGCTGGCGGTCGATATTTTTATCGCGTTAGGTGCAGTGGCTTGTCTGCTGTATATCCCTTATGCCGAAGATGCGTTATATGCGCGTGGGGTAAAATTTGTCACTGCCGATTGGGTGTTCGCCAGCTTAGCGATCATCATTGTGGTGGAGCTGATTCGTCGTACCATGGGGTGGTTTATTCCCATTCTGATTATGGTGTGTTTGAGCTATGTCGTGCTGTGGGGCGAGTGGGCGTCGGGGATTTTTCACTTTCCCGGATTGAGCCTTGAAACCCTGTTATATCGCAGTTACTACTCCTCGGAAGGCATGTTTGGCGCGATTACCCGGATTAGCTGGACGTTCGTGTTTATGTTCATTTTATTTGGCGCCTTTCTTGTCCGCTCTGGGGTTGGAGATTATATCATCAACGTGGCCCGTGCGGCCGCGGGTAAGATTATTGGCGGGCCGGGTTTTATTGCGGTGATTGGCTCTGGGTTAATGGGGTCAGTGTCAGGCTCGAGCGTAGCGAATACCGTATCGACTGGGGTGATCAGTATTCCTTTAATGCAAAAAGCCGGTTTTCCGTCGCGCTTTGCTGCTGGGGTCGAAGCATCGGCTTCAACTGGGGGGCAATTAATGCCGCCCGTAATGGGGGCGGGGGCGTTTATCATGGCCTCGTATACCCAAATTCCTTACGTGGATATTATTGCCGTATCACTGGTTCCTGCGCTGATCTACTTTCTCTCGGTAGGCTTTTTTGTGCGCATTGAAGCAAAGCGCAGTGGCGTGCAAAAGGTTGTCACCACCGAGGACTCTTTATTGATGGTGCTTCTCCGCGGTTGGCATAACCTTATCCCGCTTGCGGTGCTTGTCACCTTGCTGATTAAAGGCTTCACGCCCACCTATGCTGCGGGTATTTCGATTATCTCTGTCATTTTCGCTTCCTGGTTTTCCAAAGAGCACCGGATGGGGCCGAAAGCGATCATCGAGGCGCTGGCGCAAGGGGCAAAAAATATGGCCACCACCGCTATCCTGCTCGTGGGTATTGGTTTGGTGGTGAATGTGATCAGCACCACGGGGATCGGTAATACTTTCTCGTTGATGATTGATGGTTGGGCGAACGGTGATCTGTTTATGATGCTGGTGCTAATTGCTATCGCCTCGTTAGTGTTAGGGATGGGATTACCAGTGACCGCTGCCTATATCGTACTGGGCACCTTGTCGGCACCTGCTCTGTATAAGCTGATTGCTGAAAACCAATTGTTGGAGCTTTTAGTATCAGGCCAGCTTCCTGAGCAAGCCAAGGCAATATTTATGTTGGCGGCTCCAGACAAACTCGATCTTTTAAATGCGCCCATGACCATGGAAACCGCCAAGCAAATGGTCGCCTTAGTGCCGGCTGACTTTATGGAAACCTTRTTAGAGCAAAGCTTAGGGCTGGAGACGGTCAGTTTGGCTCTGCTCGCCGCCCACTTGATTATTTTTTGGTTATCGCAAGACAGTAATGTGACCCCGCCGTTTTGTTTGACGGCATTTGCGGCGGCCACCATTGCCAAAACGCCGCCGATGCGCACGGGGCTGATGGCGTGGAAAATCGCCAAAGGCTTGTATCTTGTTCCTTTGCTCATTGCTTATACCAGCCTGGTCAGCTGGGATATCGCCTCGGTGTTAGAGGTTGGCTTTTTTGCCATTATTGGCACGTATGCCTTAATTGGCGCGATTGAAGGGTATCTTGAAGGGCCGATTAACTGGCTAAGCCGCCTTTGCTTATTAATGATTGGTGCCTTGTTAGTGTGGCACGATATTCCGCTATGGCTTCGTTTGTTGAGCGTCGTTGGGTTTGTTGGCCTGTTTGTATACAGTGGGCGCAAGTATCAGTTGCAACAATCTCAGCTGCCAGTGTCATGAGGCGTGTATGAAATCTGTTTATGATTATGTAATTGTCGGTGGAGGTATTGTTGGCGCGTCTACGGCTTGGCAGTTAAAGCAGCGTCGTCCCGATTGTGCTGTGCTGCTGGTGGAAAAAGAGGCGAGTGTTGCCCAACATCAAACCGGGCATAACAGTGGCGTGATCCACGCGGGTGTCTATTATCCACCAGGCAGTTTAAAAGCCGATTTCTGTAAACGAGGAGCGGCGCTGACCGTTGAATTTTGTGCCAAGCACGATATTGCAGTCGAAAACTGTGGCAAGCTATTGGTCGCCACCAACGAGCAAGAGATGGCTCGGATGCAGGCGCTCTATGAACGTTGCTTAACCAATGATATCGACGTGCGCTGGCTGGATGCGGCGGAGCTTCATTCGCAAGAGCCCAATGTTAAAGGTTTAGGTGCCATTGCGGTGCGCGCGACCAGCATTGTTGACTATCGGCGGGTGACTGAGCAAATGGTGTGTGAATTTGAAGCGCTCGGTGGTGTCACCCAACTCAGTACAGAAGTGATTGGAGCCAGCGAAGCGGCTGAGCAAGTGACCTTGCACTGCCAAGCAAGCGGGGAGCCGCTAACGATTCATTGTCAGTTTGTGGTGACATGCAGTGGGTTGATGGCAGATAGAATGACCCAAATGATGGGGATCCCAACCGCGTTTCAAATTATCCCTTACCGCGGTGAGTACTATCAACTTGCGAGCCAGTACCAAGGCTTTGTGAATCACCTTATCTATCCGATTCCCGATCCCGACTTACCTTTTTTAGGCGTCCATCTCACGCGGATGATAGACGGCTCCATTACGGTGGGACCTAACGCGGTGCAAGGCTGGAAGCGAGAAGGCTATGGCAAGGTCAATCTCAGTCTAGAAGATACCTGGCAAATGCTAACGTTTGCGGGCTTTTGGAAAGTGACCATCAATAACTTAAAGACTGGCTTGGTCGAGCTGAAAAACTCGTGGTGGAAGCCGGGCTACGTCAAACAAGTAAATAAATACTGCCCGACAATCAAAGCTAAGGATTTGAAGCCTTATCCAGCGGGGATCCGAGCTCAAGCCGTGCTAAATGACGGCACCTTGGTACACGACTTTCTGTTTGCCGAAAGTGCGCGGAGTTTACACGTGTGCAATGCGCCATCGCCAGCCGCGACCTCTGCGATGCCGATTGGTGAATACATTTGTGACAAGGTGACGCAAAAACAGCAGTGGCTCAGTAGTGAGGCTGATTAGCGTTACATACTGGAAAGTGAAAGCCAGCGCCTACTCGTGGCCGCTGGCTCTTACTTTGATTATTGGTAACCCACAGTAAATGCTTGTTGCAAATGCTTAGGGATTTCGGCTTCATCAAGCATGGCGACCGCGAAGTCTTCCATCGAAATGCGAGATTGTCCGTCACTATCTGTCACTAAGGTGTCTGTCCCCAATGTGTACTGACCGGTGCGTGTGCCAGGTGCGATCATGGCGGCAGGTGAGAGGTAACTCCAAATCACATCTTGGCTGGTGAGGCACWGCTCATATTGCACTTGGCACGCGCGCGCAATCTCAACCGCTGAAGCAGGGAGAAATCCTTCGGCGTTTAACACGGTTTCACCGTCAGTGCCCGGAATCATCAGTCGAGCGGCACCGCCGACAATCAGAACGCGCATTTGATGGTGGGCTGCGCCTTGAACGACTGCTTGGGTTAACACAGGTAATTGCGCTTCTTCGCCTGTCGGTGGACGTAACGCCGTAATGGCAAGATCATGACCAGTCATCACCGATGCCACATTGTCCGCATCGCTCAAATTGGCGGCGACAGGTTTTACGCCGTCGGGTAGCCTGCTTAATGCTGCCTCGTTACGTGTCACTGCCGTGACCTTATGGCCGCGTTGCAACGCTTCCGACACAATTCGACTGCCAATATCGCCCGTGGCACCAAATACGATTATATTCATTGCGTTAGTCTCCATGTTATGAGTCCTGTGTGTCCTTTTGCCGCGCAATAGCCAGTAAAAAGGTGGCTGTCATACGCTTTTGGTTAAACCATGCTGAACTGATTAAGTTGTGATTAATTATTTATCTTGATGTAAAGATAAATACCAAAAGTCTTCACGTCAAGATAAATATGTGGATGTTTTTTTATTGAAGAAGACAGAGGGGAGCCAATGGAGATAGCGATCCGGCAAGGATGGCCGCTTGAGCAAGCACAAAACGTCGCTGAGCTCTATGAGCAGGCGTTTGGGATGAAGTTCGCACGGGCAATTCCTAATCAGGCAGCACGCGTGGCGGTGTTGTCTCAGTGTTTTGTCCCAGACTTTTCGTTTGCCGCTATGCAAAACGGCAAGGTGGTGGGGTTGGCTGGGTTTCAAACTCAAACCGGCGCACTGACACAGGGCATGGGCGCGAAACAGTTGATCGATAGTTTGGGGACCATCAAAGGCATTTGGGCCTGCGCGATATTGGCGCTGTTTGAGCGTAAAGCGGCACACAATGAATTGGTGATGGATGGCATTGCTGTTGATAGCGCGATACGAGGTCAGGGGATTGGCTCCCAATTATTGGATGCCATTATGGATTATGCCCAAGCGCATGGCTTTGAAAGCGTTCGATTAGATGTCATTAATAGCAACCCCAGAGCCCGCAAGCTTTATCAAGCCAAAGGCTTTGTCGCCACTAAAGAAGAGCGTTTTCCGCACCTAAAATGGCTGGTTGGCTTTTCAGGCGCCACCACCATGGTCAAGGCGCTGAACTAAAACAACAAGAGAGACAAGGATGTTTATTTCTCAATATCAATGAGATAGCCTAGTTCTATGATAGGAATAGGAACAAGCACATGGAATTAGTCGTCACCACACTCAATCACCAAGCAGCCTTTACGCGCTTTTATGATGATTTTGCTCAGTTTGATCCCGAGAATGCCGATTACTATCGGCCGGGAAAAGATGATTTCGCCACTTACGTGACTCGGTTAACGGATGAGTCATTGGGTAAAAACCTTCGTAAAGGTTATGTGCCGTGTAGTCATTTTTGGCTGCTTGATGCTGAGCAACAAATCATTGGCGCGATTCGGATCCGCCATCACATCAATACGCCATTTCTATCTCAAGAAGCCGGACATATTGGTTACGATATTGCGCCGTCATATCGTGGACGTGGATATGGCAAGCAAATGTTAGCCTTAGCGCTGCCCAAGGCGAGCGAGCTAGGGATCACTCGCGCCCTAATTACCGCGAATGAAGACAATATGGCATCGCGCAAAGTAATTGAAGCTAATGGCGGCACGTTGGAAAACATCATTAATGGCGAAGTGTTCAATGAATCATTGGCGCGGTACTGGGTGGACATTAATGGATGATTCCCCGCGCGTGGACCAACTGGACAGTGACCGTCTGTTGCTGGTGGCGCCTAATATGGCACATCAGCCTTTAATTTTAGAAGCCGTGTTGGAAAGCCAGCACACCCTTGCTCCTTTTATGGATTGGCTGCCGCACGCGCTGACCGAATCGAGCTCGATTGAAAACACCCAACAAGCGATTGATGACTTCGACATGTTTATTAATGAGCTACGCTACTCGATTTTTGAAAAATCGACGGGGCAACTGGTGGGTGTGATCAGTCTAATGATCCGTAATATCGCGATTCCTTATTTTGAAATAGGCTATTGGCTGCGGAGCTCCAAAGAAGGCCTTGGCTATATGAGTGAAGCGGTGCGAACGCTAGAGCGGTATGCGTTTAATGACCTTAATGCCAAGCGTGTCGAAATCAAAACCGCCTACGAAAACACCCGCAGCCGCGCGGTAGCCGAGCGTTGTGGGTATCATCAAGAAGCGATGCTTACCAACGACCGTATCCTACCTAGCGGCACGATTTCTAGTACTGTGGTATACGCCAAAGTGGCGGCATGTGAAGTCGAGGAGAAATGATGATCCCAGTGAATACCTCTGTGGTTTCTGGCGTGGCGCTCTCTCGTATTGAGGGAGAAATAAAAATGCTGCTGATGAAGCGAGTGAAAGGTGGCTTCTGGTGCCATGTTGCGGGCTCGATTGAAGCGGGTGAGACCGGAGTGGACGCCATCGTCCGTGAGTTTAGCGAATAGACCCAGATTACGGTGGCTGACTTGTATAACGCGCAGTTTTTGGAGCAGTTTTACGAAGCGTCAGTGAATGTGATCGAGCTTATCCCTGTGTTTGTGGTGATGTGTGATGATAACCAAGCCATCACGCTTAATGATGAACACACCGAGTTTCGCTGGTGCTCACTCGATGAAGCAAAAGCCTTGGCGCCGTATCCAAATCAGCATGCGGTATACGACCATGTGTGGGCTTATTTTGTTGACCGGCCCATCAACCCGTTATATCGCGTCAACTTACCTAACCGTCAGGAATGAATGATGAGCATGGAACGCTTTTTTACCCAAGATGACATTATGTTGCACGGTGACACGGTTTCCTTGGTACCTTTGTCTGCATCGCATGCGGAGGCTTTGGCCGAAGCCGCCGCGGATGGAAAGCTATGGGAGCTCTGGTATACCTCCGTCCCGAACGCTGAATCAGTGGAACACTATATCGCTAGCGCCTTGGACGAGAAAGCGAAAGACAAAGCATTGCCGTTCGCCGTGGTTGAGAAAGAATCGGGGCGAGTGATTGGGTCAACGCGATTGGCCAATGCGGATGCCGCTAATAAGCGCGTGGAACTTGGTTACACTTGGTACGCTAGCCGTTATCATCGTTCGTCGGTGAACACCGAGTGCAAGCGATTATTACTCGCTTATGCATTTGAAATCTTGGGGGTTATTGCGGTTGAGTTTCGCACTCACTGGTTGAATCAGGCATCACGCGCGGCGATTGCTCGCTTAGGGGCCAAACAAGATGGTGTGTTGCGAAACCACAAGATCGTTAATGGTGTGTTCCGCGATACGGTTGTGTTCTCGATTATCGAAAGCGAATGGCCGGCGATTAAGCTAAACCTTGATTATAAGCTGGCGCGCTACCGGTGTTGATCTCGCCTTTTTTTTCATCGTCACGTAAAGTAGCGCTTTTATTGGCTAGCGAGGCTAGTCGTGTACGTTGTGCGCCCAACCAAAACGTGAGAACGAGTATGCAAGAACAACCGAATAACCCACTTCACGGACTTAGCTTACAAACCATTTTAACGCGACTGGTAGAACACTATAGCTGGTCCGGTCTTTATCAGCGTATTCGTGTGAATTGCTTTCATAATGACCCATCTATTAAATCATCGCTTAAATTTTTGCGCAAAACGCAGTGGGCGCGAGATAAGGTCGAAGGCTTGTATATTGATACCTTTTGCTAAGGGTAAAATCGATAACGCCGAGTGAATGTGCCTCGGCGTTTTTGTTTATCGCCCGATAACGGGTATGCTCATTAAGATGCCGCTTGTCGCTGCTGGAAGCGCGTTGCGTGCTCGACTAGGCCCTTAAACAGCGTACGCTGACAGCCAAGGTAAAGCAAAAATTCTGGATGCCACTGTACGCCCAGTGTATAAGGGCGGTTGGGCGACTCTATCGCTTGTACAATACCATCTAAATCACGTGCGCTTACCGTTAAATCCTCGCCTAACGCGTTAATCGCTTGGTTGTGTAGGCTGTTTATTTTGCGTCTGCCTTGCCCCAATCGTTGCTGTATATGGCCGTTAACATCACGCAATATACACAAGGTTTTCATCGGGAATATTGTCCAGCGATGAGAGGTTTTCTTGCGCTGTTCGCGTAAGCTTTGGTGCAAGGTGCCGCCTAAGCAAATGTTGAGAAGTTGCGCACCACGGCAAATGCCCAAAAGCGGCTTTTGACTGGCTAACGCGCTTTTGATTACTGCGCTCTCTAGTTCATCACGTTCGGGATCGTAGTTTGGTTTCACTTCGGGCTCAGCAGCATACAGCACAGGTTCAACATCGTGGCCGCCTGTGATCACCACACCGTGATAATCATCAGGCTTAAATATTGAACCTGGCCGCAACTGTAGGGGCTGCCCGCCATAAAGACGCACCGCGGTGGCAACGAAAAAACGCGGTAAGAAGGCACCTTTGTCGGGGCCGGTTATTGCGATAACGGGTCTACCCATAGCGTATTCACTTTCTCCGCCCAGTTATTGGTAATGCGTGATAATGGATCGTTTAAGTGAGCAAGATAAGCATCACAGCAAGCTGTCAGTCGTTTTGGATCTGCGGCAAGTTTCTCTACTTCTACCCAATCATTCCATGCCTCATGGATCCCCCATTGTGGACGACTTACTTTGCTATCCGGTAAACGATAGTGAAACGTGGGGCGCGCTTTTGTCAGGCCATCATTGAGCGCCTGATTCACTTGTTTCTCATCGAGGTGAGTGAAGAGTGGCAGCATATCTAGCGCACGATTACGCGTCGGATTATCAGCAAGGTAATCTGCAATCAAGGTGTCGCGATCGGGCCAATAATCGTGCGCGAGAACACGCGTGATATACGCTTTTGGAAACGGATCGACATAGCTTGTGAGACGACGGGATAAATCAATATCGGCACGTTTAATTAGCCAATCATACAAGCATAAAAATGCTTTCAGATGCGCGTTAATAGTGTGAGCGGATAAGTCGGGCAGTTCGGGATTAAGCTGCATCCCAAATGCATAGACAGGGCTGTCCTCTGTGCCTTCTGCACCTTGTTGTCGCAGAAACTCAATCAGTCTATCGACGTCTTGAAGTCGATCAAGCGGAAGCGGTGGGCTGACTATTTCGACCGGTACGACCATTTTAGCTGCCCAAGCTAAAACTTCTTCCGCGGATTGGTCAATTTGATTGGCGAGAGTCTTCTCACTTCGATCGTTCCGTCCAAGGCGTTTTAGCTTGGCGTAATCAAGCTCTATGATCCAATCACCCGCATTGTCACCGGTTAGTTTTCGGTCGTAACGGCCGCCATGCTCAACCGTCAGGGATAAATGTTTTGCAACGAGCTGTGCAATGGTGTCTAGCTCCATACCACTCAATTCAAGTTCAACACCGACGCAGCGCGTTTCTCCCTCTGCATTGGTGGTATGAGGGGGTGTTTTTAACGGTGAAGGGGACGCATTCATCAATGGAGCCTCACTTATCGGATAAACATATGAAATACATGGGGGTCACGATGCGCTGATTAAAGGGAAATCGCCTCGATTTGTTCGGGAATTAGCCTAAACAAATCGCAAATATAATGCTCTTTGGCTTTCATCAGCCAATACGATCTGCCGCCCAGCTTGTTAAAGCCATTCGTTTTACATCGGCAATGGCTTCATCTGGCAGTGAGCTTTTTATCCCGACTTGAATGGTGTCGTCATGATAAAGATAAAGCCGAGAGAGAAACTGCTCAAAAGGTAGCGACGCTTCGCCGTATTGTTCGCCTTTTCCTTGGGTGGAAACAACCACTTCATTCCCCCAATCTTGGCCACTGTCGTTATTCGGGTTATAAAAATAGACCCGCATCACGTTGTCTTGGTCGAATGCGACACGAATCAAAGTAACAGCGTGCCATCCAATAAATCGCCCCTGACTGCTTGTCACTGCAATTCCAACGGGTTGAGGATGAATGACAGGAATGTTGCCATTGTATAAAGGATGATAGCTACGATAAAAACGCTCGATAAAGCAATCGAAATCTTTGAGTAGGCCTGTTTTAACGTCAACCGCAATCATAAATTCGCGCCCGACATACCAGCCGTGAAATTCGGGGTTTATCCATTTGTGGGGATCTTGCTCTCGACTGACGCAGCAACGGCCCATTTCAATATAAAGCTTGTCGAGATGAGGGACGAGGACCACGGACACAGGATCGGTGTCAAACGGCAATGCTGTGCTTAGGCCTTGTAGCAACGTGTGTGAGTCCAATGTTTTACCTTCAAAGTGCATGCGTAAGCTTGTATTACAGGCGACTTGAACGATACAGTTGAGTAGATAATCGGGATCATTATAGGCCCACATTGAGATGGCTCGAGCAGATTGGCAAGTTGGATTGTTTCCTTGTGCCACACCAAGCGGTTGACCAAGCACTGACATCACGCCTGCAAGAAGATGTACCCGCGCCGGCAGTTGATCGCCAAACGCGAGGGTTAGGCTGGCGGCAACATCCGGATGTAAATTTAAATAAATTTGCCGCCATAGACTCGGTGCGACGGGCGCGTCAAACAATACCCCACGCTCAAGCAGCATCGCCAGCCCATAGACTGCTTGTGCGGTCTGCGGATAGACAGCTTCTTGAATTAATGTGTGGACCAATTGACGATAGGTCACGAGACAATCTACCCCTGTATTACTGAGCCCTAGCGCGGTGGGGAGTATATCACTGCCTTGGTTGTCGAGTAGCCAGCGTAAGAAGGTGGCGTGATAGTCAGACGCCAAGCCGACATCGTGCATCGCGCGTGCAAAGCCCATCGCCTCCTGTTGGAGGGAGTTGTTATCCATGGCGTTTAGTCGTTGGCAATAGGCATCGAGCCCCGGATCGTCATAGCAACCTTGAGTCGGGCCATATAGCGCGCTTACCAGACGGTCAATCCCGAGTTTTGCTTCACCAAGGTTGACTTGCTCTTGAGACACGAGAATGGATATCTGGGTGATCATCGCTTTTATCGGATTGACCTGAATAGGGCGTTGGGCGAGAACGCGCCAGACTTCATCAACTAACTCACTAAGAATGGTTTCGTAGCCTAAATGCGTGAGAAGAAACCGGTATAGTGAACTGATAGCGGGTGCCATCTCACCAAGGCGGATACGACTAGTTTCGTCGGTGATCCCCATGATGAGTGACAAATTAAGACTGAGTACTTTGGCAAGAAACTGATGAGCCTCTTGGGCTGAGAAAGTCGAAGGGGGGCTCTTACCCTCAACAATAGCTAGCATTCTTAATTGGCTGAGGCAATCTAGTAGAACGGTGGCTTTGTCCGCATGTGCGAGTGTTGCCGGCACTAAATTGGGTAATAGGTATTCTGGGTGATCCCAGTCTGTACCTTCAAAGAGACCAGCTGCATTGAGCGTATGGATACGCGTATATAGAGCGCTAATGCCGTCCTCTTGCGTCAGGACTTGCTCACAGATATCAATCACGTGAAACTGGCAGCTTGGTTTATCAATTGAACTTGCCTGATCAAGCTGCACCACAGCATGATCAAGGTTTTTTAGTAAGCTCGACATATCAATGATGTTCTTTCCTGCGCTGTATCAGTGGCGCTTGCCAGCCCATGGATAGGCATGTGTTAACTACCTTCACCTGGGTTGGTCGTCAGCCTACAACGTCCTTTTGTGCCTGATTATAGTCAAACTACTATTACACACTTCAGAGAAAATAGTAACCATAAGCCCCCTTGACCACTATCGCTACTGGCGCAAAGCTTGTAACTTAAGGGTGAAAATTCAACAGTTTTAACAACAAAACAAAAAATAACATCATTCAGGGAGTGAAGTATGACGAAGCAGGTCGTGGTGTTAGGGGCCGGAATGGTCGGTGTATCCGTGGCTTGGCATTTACTTAAACGAGGGTATGCCGTCACCTTGATCGATCGCGTGCCTCCAGGGCAAGAAACATCGTTTGGCAATGCAGGCATTATTCAACGTGAAGCCGTTCGGCCCTATGCCTTTCCGCGTGATCTCACCACTTTGCTGCGGGTGTTGCCGAACCGTGCGGTGGATATTCGCTATCGTCCTAGCAGTGTGATTCGAGCGGCTCGCGCGTTATTGCAATATTGGCATTACTCCAGTGATAAGCATTATCGAAAGCTTGTCCCTGAATACGCAGCCTTGATAATGCAATCACTCGATACGCATGATGAGATGATACGGTCTGCGGGGGCGGAAGCGTTAATTCGCAAAGCCGGTTACCTTAAACTGTTCCGTACCCAAAAAGCGCTTGATGAAGAACTGACAAAAACAGCGTCTGACAGCGCGCTATTCGGTGTTGAGTTTGATGTGTTAAACCGTCAACAGCTTGCACAGCGAGAGCCGAGTTTGTCTCCGTCTATTGTGGGGGCGATTCATTGGAAGCAGCCTTGGACCGTCACCGATCCCGGCGCTTTGGTCGAAGCTTACGCCGCGGATGTAAAATGCAAAGGAGGAGCCATTAAACATGCTTCGTTAACAGGCTTAACACGGCAAGGCTCGGGATGGCTCATTCAAACCACCAAAGAAAGCCTACACGCTGACCAGGTGGTGATGGCGATGGGGCCTTGGTCATCGTATTGGTTGGATCAATTGGGAATTCAGGTGCCTTTGTTTGCTAAACGCGGCTACCACATGCACTATGCATGTAATAAAAAAGTACCACTGAATCATTGGCTTATGGATGCGGAAATCGGGTACCTCTTGGCGCCGATGCGCGCTGGTGTTCGCCTGACGACAGGCGCGGAACTGACAGCAGTGGATGCGCCGGTTAATGAGAGCCAACTTAATGCCGCTGAACAGGTCGCGCGTTCGCTTTATCCGCTTGGTGAACGTCTTGATGCATCCCCTTGGAAAGGTGGGCGTCCTTGTCTACCCGATATGAAGCCCATGATCGGCCCGGCGCCAGACCAAAAGGGGCTGTGGTTGGCATGCGGTCATGGTCATCAAGGTTTTACCTTGGGCCCTGTGACCGGAAAATTGTTGGGACAAATGATAGATGAGGAGCACACGGATATTGATATGCATCCGTATCGTGTCGATCGCTTTTAGTGGTCGGCTGCTGAGTTTGTCATCATTCCCACGCCATGAGGGATCGAAAACGCTTAAGTCGACGTAAACCCGTTTGCTTTACAGGCTGATACTGTAAGACAATGAATAGCTTGGCGAATCCTTTTTTGAGTGACAATGACGATAAATAGGGTTCAGCCATTGATGTGACGTGAACGTTTAGATAGGACCACTGATGCACCAGGCGTTTTTCTCCAAAACTAAGCCCGCCATTGTCGTGCGCGGCCCAGAAGACCAGTCATTTATCGCGCTACTCGAAGCTCGGCTGCGAGATCACGGCTGCGATGTGACTGTGATTGGCCCTGATGATCCAATGCCCGATTGGGATGCTGTGCAATTGATTAGCTGGGTGCCTGAGGGAGAGGCGCAAATGACAACCTTGCGCTGGTTGAGCGAGCAGTGCCCGTTTATTGCTTTAATGGCAAGTCAAGCGGCGGCTGATCGCGTGGCCGCGCTGAATTCTGGGGCGGAAGATGTGCTATCTGCCCCTATTGATATTGATGAGTGTATGCTGCGCACCGCGATTGCGATGCATCGCCGCCATGCGATGGTGGTGATCAAAGAGTCATCAGGCCAGCTGCAAGTTGATAATCTCTGGATGCACCAAGACACATACCAAGTCAGAGTGGATGACCAAGCGGTCAAATTAACACCCATACAATTCGAACTCTTGTGGCTTCTTGCGCAGCATAAAGATACTACGTTAAGTAAGTCACTCCTTTATCGTCAGGTGCTTAAAAAAACGTTTACGCCTGATGATCGCAGCCTCGATATGCATTTAAGCCGTGTTCGGAAAAAACTCGCTGACGCTGGACTGCCGCCTGAGCGCTTGCAAACCGACCACGGCAAAGGCTATTGCTTTATTTAATGGCGTTTAAGCTGAGCGTGACAGCGCAAGTCGCCAGCGACCAGGATGGGGTAAGCGAGGCAACAGCAAGCCGGCAACAACAATCGCAATCCCTAATACTTGGATTTGGCTGACCGCTTGTCCCATCAAGAACGCGGTGAGTACTGCAAACACCGGTACAAAGTTAAAGAATAGGGCAGCATTGGCTGAGCCAAGGTGACGTACACCGTTAAGCCAGAGCAAATAGCCCGCGACGGTGCCTAGCACACCGATATAAAGTAATTCTGAAACCGTGATTGGGCTGGCGGTTATCACCTCACCAAAGGGATGTACATTTGGTGTCATCGCACACATCACGCCGATGACCGTGGCGCCACTGAGCATACCCAAAAAGGTATAGGGGATGACAGGCATCCAACGACCAATCCCTTGGCTGAAAAAGGTATAGGCACTCCACGCGAACATGCCGGTGAAAATCATCTGATCACCTTGATTAAAGTTGAGGTTGCGTAAAACATCCCACTGTCCGTCGGTGATCACCAATAATACCCCCGATAAACTGACCACCAAACTGAAAACTTGCCCTTTGCGCGGAAGTGCGCGTATTGCTACGCAGGCAATGAAAGAGGTGACTAACGGGCTGAGCGCCATAATTAATGAGCCGTTGGTGGCTTGGGTATATTCAAGCCCGGTAAACAAGCAAAGATTTAACCCTCCAATGCCTACAGCACTGACGGTAGTTGCCCATAGCCATTGTTTGCCACTGAGATGGGGGATCTTGGCTCGGGTTGCTTTGAGGTACAGACCCAGACAAATGGCCGCGATCCCAAATCGCCAAAAAACAAGCGTGAGTGCACTGACCTCATTCAAAGCATCCTTACCGATGGGAAAGGTGCTGCCCCAAAAAAACGCACATAAAATGAGTAGGGCGATGGCTTTCCAAATCGACGTTGTATTCATATTAATACCTGACTTATTAAACGATGTGCGCTAGTGTATAAGTTTCAAAATTTGAATAAACCGGCAATATTAGAACGGTAAATGCCAATAATGAAACTTAACTATTCGCTAGACGATTTGCGTTACTTTTGTACTGTTGCCCAGTTAGGCAGCTTTAAAGCCGCAGCGCAACAGCTATCGATGCCTCAATCGACCTTAAGCCGGCGAATTCGTCAACTTGAGCAGGATCTGGCCTTGCGGTTACTCAATCGTGATGCCCATCGTATCTCGCTCACGCAAACGGGTCATCGCTATTTCGAACGCGCTGCGAGTCTTTTTGATGAACTGAACGCGGTCAGTGATGAACTCTTGAGCGAAAAGCAGCATCCTAAAGGTAAGATCCGTGTTAGCGCCCCTATTAATGCCGGTAAACAGTTTTTACGCGCTGTTTTGTTTGATTTTATGCGCGCCTACCCAGAGATTCAGCTTGATCTGAGTTTTTCTAACACACTGGTTGATATTGAAGGCGAAGGAATGGATGTGGTGTTTCGGGTCGGTAATCCGGTCGTGGAAGATTGGATCGCACGGCCATTAACCGATATTCACTTTATTGTCTGCGCGAGTCCAGGTAGTGATTATGGTCAGCTTCAATCACCAAAAGAGCTGGTGGGCAAACCTGTCGTGCTGTGTCACCCAATGACCGTTTGGCAGCTAGAGCACGACACAACCGGTGACGCTTATGACTATCAAGCCACGACGGGTATTCGGGCTGAAGTTGACGAAATTCAAATGCTGACCCATGCCGTGCAGGCAGGCTTTGGGATGGGCTACATTCCTGACTACTCCGCATTACCGTTGATTGAACAAGGAGCGCTACAACGGGTGTTGCCATCATGGCGGAGCCAAGCACGAACGCTGTTTTTGTTGTATCGCGATCGGGAGCACGTGCCGCTGCGGGTGCGGTTGCTGGTGGAGTTCGTGCTCGCGCGGTTTGTTGGATAATGAAATCAGGCCACAGTGTTTTGCGCTGTGGCCTGATGTGGGAAGGTTAGGCGTCGTGGTTTGTTTCCGTTGACACCATATGTTCAGTTGGCGTCGACGTAATCGCTTTGGCTAAGAACAAGTACATCGCGGGTACCACGAACAGGGTGAACAAGGTGCCCAGTGTCATCCCACTGGCAATCACTAACCCCATGGCAAAACGCGCGCCTGCACCGGCTCCTGAGGCAATCAAGAGCGGGATCATGGCGAGAACCGTCGCGGCCGTTGTCATCAAGATAGGGCGTAAACGGATCGCTGTCGCTTCTTCAATCGCCTCGCGCTTCGTGCGCCCATCTTGCTGTAACTGATTGGCGAACTCGACGATTAAGATACCATGTTTTGCAATTAGCCCCACCAAGGTGAGCAAACCGACCTGGGTATAGATATTCAGCGTGGTAAAACCAAGGCTGATAAATATCAATGCCCCACACACACTCATGGGGACCGTGACCAAAATAATGATCGCGTTTTTAAACGACTCAAACTGCGCCGCCAAGATTAAGAAAATCACCACCAGGGCAAAGAAGAAGGTGACGACCAGTTGTTGGCCTTCGCTCATAAATTGCCGCGATTGCCCTGCATAATCGACACTGAACCCAGCTGGTAATTCGGTTGCGGCGATCTCTTGTAATACACCTAGCGCTTCGCCTAAGGGGACACCTGGACGTGGGACGCCCGAGATTTTAACCGCATTGAGTTGTTGAAAGCCTCGCAGCGCTTGTGGCTGAACGCTTTCTTCTAAGGTCACTAAGGTCGAAAGTTGGATCAGCTCACCTTCTTGGTTGCGGGTATAAAACTGACGCAGTTGATCTGGCGTAAGACGCTCACTACGCGCGACTTGTGGGATTACACGGTATGAGCGGTTATCCAGTGAAAACCGTCCAGCGTCAGCGCCGGATAACAGTGAGCCCATGTCGGCCGCGAGCTGTTGCATGCTCACACCCATCAAAGCGGCCTTTTCACGGTCGATGTTGACCGTTTGCTTTGGACGGTCGATACTTAGATCGGTATCCACAAAGATAAAGCGTCCACTTTGCATCGCTTTGCCAACGATATTATTAGCGACTTCATTGATGGCTTCATAAGGTTGGGTCGAGCCAATAATAAACTCAACCGGTGTCCCACCGCCTGGAGACGGTAATGAAGGTGGCACCAATGCAAAGCTACTTAAGCCTGGCTGGCTCTCCATAAAGGGCTGAATCTCGTTTTCTAAGATGGCTTGGGTACTGCGCTCACGCTCATCCCAAGGGGCAAGCACAATACCAGCGATGGCATTATTGGTGCCGCCTGAGCCATTAATAATAAAGACATTATCAATTTCTGGCACATCATCAATGAGCCGGTTTAACTCGTCTGTGCTGGCAGATAGCGCGTCCAGTGTGGTTTGGCTATCGGCCTCCAAAATAGAGAAGACGAACCCTTGATCCTCTGCCGGTTCTAATTCAGAGGGGCTGGTGATAAACAAAAAGTAGCAGGATACCAACACAATTGCGCCAAAAGTAAGCACAACGCCGTTAGTATTTAGCAAACTATGTAGGGTACGTTTATAGCGACGGTATAAACGATCAAATTGTTTATCTAACCAATGTTCAAGAGAATTCTCTTTCGCCGCTTTATCGGCTTGATAAGGTTTGAGTACATAGGCACACATCATCGGTGAAAGTGTTAGTGCGACCACTCCCGACAAAATCACCGAGGCGGCGAGGGTAAACGCAAATTCGACAAACAAGACACCGGTTAACCCGCCGACAAAGCCAATGGGCAAAAATACCGCGACGAGCGTCGTCGACATGGTAATAATCGGCCAAGCTAGCTCACGTGCCCCCTCAATAGCGGCCTCTGTTCGACTCTTTCCTTCTTCAATATGGCGGTGGACATTCTCCAGCATGATAATCGCATCATCGACCACCACGCCAATCGCGAGAACCATTGCCAACAAGGTGAGTAGGTTGATGGAAAAGCCTAATAGAAACATCAAGAAGAAGGTGCCGATTAATGACACCGGAATGGCGACCGCCGGAATAATCACCGAGCGCAATGATCCTAAAAAGCCATAAATAACGAAGACCACAATCGCTAAGGCGAGAATAATCGATATCACCACCTCATCAATGGCATTATCAATATACTCGGTGGAATCATAAGCGATATAGGCCGATAAGCCTTGCGGTAGTTGGGGGATAATATCCGCGTCCCAAACCTCATTGACTGATTCAATAACATCAAGGGCATTGGCATCCGGGGACACTTCAATGCCGATAAAGGTGGCATCTAATCCGTTAAAGTTAACGGACGTTTGATAACTTTCTGCACCTAATTCAACCGTCGCGACATCCTCTAAACGTACTACCGATTGGCCATCGCTGCTGATCACCAGATCTTCAAATTGTCTGACGTCATGAATGTCTGTGGCAGCGTTTAAATCTATCGCGACATCTTGGCCTTTGGTGCGTCCAAGCGTTGCCAGAACATTATTATTGCGCAGTGCAGCAACGACATCCGTGCCGGTAAGATCGTATGCAGCGAGCTTGACCGAATCGAGCCAAACCCGCATCGCAAAGCTGCTAGCACCGAGTACATTGGCGCGTTGTACGCCGGGAATCGTAGAAAGTTGCGGCTCAACCACACGCACCAAGTAGTCGGTAATTTGGTTATCACTGAGTACCTCAGAGTAAAAGGCGAGATACATCGCCGCCACGGTTTCACCGACTTGCAAGGTGACCACGGGTTCACGCGCATCTTCAGGCAGCTCAGACCGTACCTTGTTGACCTGTGCGGCAATTTGCGTGAGTGCTTCATTAGGGTCGTAATCAAGACGCAAATACGCCTCGATGGTGCTGACGCCTGCCGTCGACGTCGAAACCAAGTAATCAATCCCTTCTGAGGCAGCAATCTCGCGCTCCAGCGGTGTGGTAATAAATCCTTGAATCAAATCGGCATCTGCACCGATATAGGTGGTCGACACGCTGATAACCGCATTCTTAATTTCCGGGAACTGGCGCACATTCATGTCGGTGATGGCGCGTAAACCTAGCAAGATAATGAACAGGCTAACGACGGACGCTAATACGGGTTTCTTGATAAATACGTCGGTAAATCGCATCGAATAGCTCCTATTGATTCACAACGTTGGGATCAAGATCTTCGCTGGGCTGAACACGCGGATTATCACTGATCTTCACGTTACTGCCGTTGCGCAGCTTGAGCAGTCCGGAAGTCACGATGCGATCGCCGCTTTCCAGGCCACCCTCTATCACAATCATGTCACCGCGGCGTGCGCCGGTTTGAACAAAACGCTGTTGCACCGTCAGTGCATCATCTTGTTCTTGGATCACGAAAACGGCGTTGCCATAGGGGTTAAATTGAATCGCGGTTTGTGGCGCCAGTAAGACATTTTGCGTTTCTTCACCTTGATCAAGACTCACGCGTGCAAACATGCCCGAGCGTAAAATGGCGTCTGGATTGTCAAAGGTGGCCTGAATGTCGACACTGCGGCTCGATTGGGTAACGACAGGAGAAATAGCGGTGACTGTGCCAGTAAACGTTTGTTCAGGTCGCGCCGTGATAGTGGCTGAGACTGTTTGGCCATCTTGCAGGGTACTAAGCTGTTGCTCGGGCAGGGTAAAATTAAGATGAATCGGATTCACTGAGGTCAGGGTTGCGACCACTGAACCTGGAGCAATTAATTGACCAAGACTGACTTTACGAATGCCAATAATGCCATCGAAAGGGGCGGTTAGCGACTTTTGTGCAATGCGCGCTTGTTGGCTATCAACTGCTGCATTTGCTTGTTTAGCCTCACTTTCTTTGCGTTTGAGTTCCGACTCTGATACGTTTTTATCTCTGTAAAGGCGTTGGTAACGTCGCATCTCTAATTGTGCTAGTTCAGCCACCGATTCGAGTCGGCGCAACTCTGCTTGATCAACACTGGCATCGAGTGTCAGCAGCCGTTGCCCTTTTTTTACTGGGGTCGCATTATCAAAGAAAATATCATCGACAATGCCGTTTGCTTCGGTGGTCAACTGGGTTTCATTAATCGCGGCAAAACTACCAATAGTAGTTTGTTGTTCACGCCATGGGTGCGTCGACACTGTGGTGGCTGTGACAGTCGCCGTCGGGGCAGGCATATTGTCAAAAAATTGATTCATAAAATGATCACCCACCATTTTGTAGGCAAAAATCCCACCAAATACGAGCGCACACGCGACTAACATCAGAATTAAACGCTTTGTCATAAAAAGTCCCTGAAAAAAAATCCATCACCGACCGTGGTCAGCGCATAAAACGCAAACGCAAAAAGGTAGGCTTACCTTACAACGGTACGTCGAATTGACTAATACAAACCATATCACTGTTTGGTTCATTGGTTGGGAGTAAATTGATGATTTTGTGGAGCTGTTCAGGCTAGAGTCATAAACCTAAACGAATGAGGAGAAAGCGGATGCTACTCAACGCAAATAGCAACGTGGATGAAGCGACATTGCGTGCGATTGCCCATATGCCGACGCTTAGTCTACCTGTACTGATGGACGCTCATTTTTGCACTAAGTTAACAGATACTGATTTTATGAGGATCGCGGTACGCCTTGCAGAAAAAAGTGCACAAGAAGGCGGCTGTCCCATTGGCGCGGTGATTATTGATAATCACACGCGCCAAATTGTGGGTAAGGGATACAACACGCTGGTGCAAGAAAACCATCCTTATAATCACGGCGAAACAGCTGCAATGCGTGACGCTGGGAGAATCGATTTTAGCCAAACGACCTTATTCACCAGTTTAAGCCCTTGCGATGTTTGCGCCACATTAATCTTTATGCGTGGTTTCGCGCGAGTGGTGGTCGGCGATGTGACCAGTGCGAGCGGTAACGAGACGATGCTGCAAGAGAAAGGCGTGACGATCGATGTGCTAGAAGATCCGCTGGGCATTGCGCTGTATCAGCAATTTAGAACCGAGCACCCCGAACAAGAGTTAGAAGATTGGCAAGGTGTGAGTGCGGTGAACGCAAAGAAATAAGAATTTTGATAAGAGTAGCCTACGAGGATTGGCTGGGCCTTTTTGTGTTGTCGCCGCCATATCGACTTAAGTTGAATAGCGCATGCTCGATGACATGCTAACGTGATCTAGTTATCTAGACACAGTCAGCAAGGAGTGCGTTATGTCATCTAATAATATCTACGATCTTGGCTTGGACAAAAGTCCAGCCAATTATCAAACACTGAGCCCGCTTTCTTTCCTCGAGCGAGCCGCCAGCGTCTATCCAGATTATCCGGCCAGCGTTCATGGCCATTTATGTTGGAGTTGGCAGCAAGTCGATCAGCGTTGTCGTCAATTTGCATCGGCATTGACTCAAGCCGGCATCGGGCTGGGTGATACGGTATCGGTGATGGCCCCCAATCTTCCCGAAGTCTTTGAGTTGCATTTTAGTGTGCCGATGACAGGCGCCGTACTCAATACCATTAATACTCGGTTAGAAGCGGAAACCGTCGCCTTTATCCTCGAACACGCGGAAAGCAAAGTGTTTATCGTCGACAAGGAAATGACGGAAGTGGCTAAGCGGGCGTTAAAGATGATTAAACACCGTCCGTTAGTGATTGCGATTGATGATCCCTTGTATCCGCATGGCGAATGCATCAGTGAAACTACCTACGAGACGTTTTTAGCAAAAGGGGATGGTGATTATCAGTACGCATTGCCAGACGATGAATGGCAAGCCATTTCTCTTAATTATACATCGGGCACCACGGGCAATCCCAAAGGGGTGATGTATCATCACCGTGGCGCCCATCTGAATGCCGTGAGTAATGTGCTGTCTTGGAACATGGATGCGCATCCAGTGTATCTTTGGACGCTACCCATGTTCCACTGTAATGGTTGGTGTTTCCCATGGACGGTGGCCGCAACGGCGGGGGTGAGTGTCAGCCTACGGCATGTGCGGGCCGAGCCTATCTTTGATGCGATAAAAACCCATAAAGTCACTCATTTCTGCGGTGCGCCCATTGTCCTTAATATGATCAACAGTGCTGATCCGGCGTTAAAATCTGGCATTAAGCATACCATCAAGGTCATGACCGCAGGCGCCGCGCCACCTGCCTCTGTGATTGAGGGCATGGAAGCGATGGGCATTGCTGTGACCCATGTTTATGGGCTTACCGAAACCTACGGTCCTTGCGTGGTGTGTGATTGGCAGCATCATTGGGATCACCTCTCCCAACAAGAAAAAGCGCGGATGAAAGCGCGCCAAGGCGTACGCGCGCCGATGCAAGGGGATCTGATGGTCGCCGATCCGGTGACGTTTAAACCGGTTGCAAAAGATGGTGGCACACTCGGCGAGATTTTTGTCCGCGGTAACATCGTAATGAAAGGCTACTTAAAGAACCCCAGCGCGACGGAAGATGCCATGAGTAACGGCTGGTTTCGCACTGGCGATTTAGCGGTGTGGCATGCCGATAATTACATTGAAATCAAAGATAGACTGAAAGATATCATTATTAGTGGTGGAGAGAATATTTCCAGCATTGAAATTGAAGATGTCTTGTATCGTCACCCCGAGATTGATGAAGTCGCGGTGATAGCGATGCCCGATGAAAAATGGGGTGAGGTTCCCTGTGCGTTTGTCAAAACGACCGAAGCATCAGCCGTGACCGAAGCAGACATTATTGCTTTCTGTCGTGACCAAATGGCGCACTTTAAAGCGCCTAAAAAAGTGATCTTTACAACACTCCCAAAAACGTCGACAGGGAAAGTGCAAAAATATGTACTGCGTCGTAACGTGAGTGAAAAGTCAGTGTAATAAAAAACGGTGGCGTCATCCCGTCACCGCTTATTAAATCACGTTCAGGCCGTCAGTTGGGCGAGTTATCGCCTAACATCTGGCAAACCTATAGCTGCTTGAGTACGGCCTCAGCACTGGAAACGTCAAAGCTTTTCGGCGGCTCAACATTAAGCTGGGTGACGGTGCCATTTTCAATGATCATGGCATAGCGCTGTGAGCGAACACCGCCAAACTTACCTGAATCCATTTCTAGTCCTAGCGCCTTGGTAAAGCTCGCATCACCGTCGGCCAGCATATGAATCTGATTGGCATTTTGTGCCTCGCCCCAAGCCTGCATCACAAAGGCATCGTTAACCGATACGCAGGCAATCATATCGACGCCTTTTGCTTTAATCTCATCCGCTTTCACCACAAAACCCGGTAAGTGCGACTCTGAACAGGTTGGGGTAAAGGCCCCCGGCACCGCGAACAGCACAACTTTCTTGTTGGCGAAAAGGGCAGGGATGTCGTGGGTTTGCATGCCCTCAGCGGTGAGTTCACTGAGGGTGGCGTTCGGTAGAGGTTGTCCTTGCTGAATCATGATGACTCCTTTAATCGTTGTATTATATTTCAGTCACAGCATAACACGCGTAAACGTTAGCAAACACATCAGTGCCTATTCGAATTACCTTACAGGCTGAACCTGTTTATCACTGGATGCTTGGAGTAAACTATTCTTAATTCCATTGTATTCAATCAAATGATGCTTATGTCTTCTAATCACTCTTTTGCCAATGTTCACCAGGCTTACCACGCCCATGTCTACTACGAAGCCGACACCGAAGCGCAGGCGGATGTTATCTATCAATCGGCCGCTGCATCGTCACTGCCCATCGACCTTGGCCGTTTTCATCGCAAATGCGTCGGTCCACACCCAAAGTGGAGTTTTCAGATCGCCTTTGACAACGCCGCGTTCGATGAGGTGATGGCATGGCTTGAAGCGCATCGGGGCGATTTAACCGTCTTTTTGCATGGCGTGACGGGCGATGATTACATTGATCATACCGATCATGTGGGTTGGTTAGGGAAGTCAGTGGCACTCAAACTTGATATATTTAAGCCCAAGTCATGACCACGTATATCAACTATCCTGCGCTACTGATTTGGCAAGGGGATGACGAACTATCATACGCGCCAGACTCGGCGTCGCTCGGTCGACTGAGTGAAAACGTGATCACAGAAGATGATCGGCTGGTGGATAGCCAAGGCGTTTGCTGGTTGAGTCAAGACGGTGGTCAGCACTGGCAGCCAAGCGGGCAGACCATGCCGCTTGTTCAGCTCGTGACACATATCCAAGCGCATTATGCGCAGCTTGGTCAATGCTGTGTGGGAAAAATGCAATTTAAAGATAGGGCCGCCGCCATGGCTAGTTTGGCGGTGCACTAGATTCGTGCCATCCGGCAAGGAGTGATTGATGAGATTAAGATTAGGGTTCGTGTTTCTGTTATCGACGATGTTAACCGGCTGCCTTGGTATGCCTAAAGATGTGACGCCGGTAACCAATTTTGACCTCAACCGTTATTTGGGAACATGGCACGAAGTGGCAAGACTTGATCATTCGTTTGAGCGCGGCTTATCCGATGTGACGGCAACTTACTCGTTGCGTGAAGACGGTGGCGTCAAAGTAATCAACCGAGGCTTTAGCCGCGAAGAGGGCAAATGGCAAGAAGCAGAGGGTAAAGCGTACTTCGTTGAAAATGATAAGACGGCGTATCTGAAGGTTTCGTTCTTTGGGCCTTTCTATGGTTCTTATGTAGTGTTTGAGTTAGATGATGACTACCAGTATGCCTTTATTTCAGGCCCTGATCATGACTATCTTTGGCTGCTCTCTCGCACGCCGACCGTACCTGAGTCTGTCAAAGAACGTTTTATCTCTGAAGCCAAACAGCGAGGCTTTGCCACGGAAGAACTGATTTTTGTTGATCACTCCCGCACTGATCCTAAGCAGCCAGTTTCGAGTGATTAAACTGGATAATCTGATGGCGACAAACAATCTTCTGGAGACCAAAAAGAGATAATAATGCGAAAAACCGATAAAAAATACGACAATGCTATCCGCGAAGCACTGACTGAGGTGTGTGAGCAGACCATGAAACAGGTCGATGGTTTTGAATGGCTAACGCATGAGGTGAATTATCAACGTTTTCCGCAAAGTGTGATGATCCGTTTGATGTTTACGGATCGGCAAAGGATCGCAGATTTTAAAAACAGTCATGAATACAATGTGGCGTTAATGGCGATCCAATCACACTTATCAGCGGCAGGGATCTCACTGAAAAATATAGCAAACCATGTGCAACTTAACACCGCGTAGTTACCCAAAGATGTAAGCTAGAATCAACACCACGGAGGAAGTATGGAAGCAAGGATTAGCATCATTACATTGGGAGTTGCCGATTTATCACGTTCGTATGAATTTTATCGCCAACTAGGGTTTCCGACCCATAATCACCCCGAAGAAGGGATAGTGTTTTTTAGTACAGCGGGAACGCGTTTAGCGTTATATGCAATCGACGCTTTAGCCGATGATATAAAGCCCGGAATGCCTGTTAGCGACGCTGGTTTCAGTGGGATTACGCTTGCGCATAACACGCGTTCAAAAGAAGAGGTCGATGAGGTGCTTGCGCTGGCTAAAGAATGCGGCGGTCGAATTGTCAAACCTGCTCAAGATGTTTTTTGGGGCGGCTATAGTGGTTACTTTGCTGACCCTGACAACTATTTGTGGGAAGTTGCCTATGGAGAGGCTTGGCAGTTTGATGACAATGGCAGCTTAGTGTTGGACTAAACATACTCTTAGTATTGGACTAAACATACATTGTGATGCAAACGTTTGAACGAACACTGGCTCAGTTGATTGCAGCATCTGTGTGAGCGAAACTCAAAAAGAAAAAGGCGCTTTATGGCGCCTTTTTACGTTGTGAGAAGCGAGCGAGTCATTTATGCCGTTGCTAGCGTCTGCGCTTGACGGTTGGCATGCCAGACTAAACCAAAGCCGATAATCACCACCGCGCAGGTTGATAGCATCACGGTCGTGACCGCGAACAATCCTGAGGCGGCAAACGCAGAGACCAAGGCGCTCGCGACAAAGCAGATAATCATCTGTAAGAAGTTGAGCAGGCCCGCCGCTGTCGCGCTACATGATTTAAAATCTTCTAAGGCTCGGTTTACCACGAGTGGATAAATGGCACCATTGGCCGCTGCCAAAAAGCAGAATGGCCCCAAGATTGACCAAATATTAGTGACATCAGTGCGCCAGCTAATTAAAAAGATTACCACCACACTGGCGACAAACAGTTTCAGTAACCAAGGAAGGATGCTGTGATCTTTGAGTTTATTCAGTGCATAACGACAGGCATATCCGCCGACAACAAACGCGATTGTTTGTGGAATATAGCTCAGGCCAATATCGGATTCTGTGTAGCCCATCGCTGACATGATAAACGGCGATCCAGTCAAATAGGCAAAGAAAGCGGCCGAGCAACCAGCAAAGATAAGCATATTTCCGATGAACTTTTTTGATTTAAAAACTTGCTGATAATCAGTCTTCAGTTTATCAATAATTTTAGTATCTTGTGCTGGCTTAGTTAAGCTTTCTTTCTCTCGTAGAGTCAGTGCAATAAAAACGACCCCTAGGGCAAATAAAACCACAAAAATACTGCGCCAATCAAAATGCTGAAGTAAATAGGCGCCCAGTAGAGGGGCTAATGCCGGCGATAGCGCAACGAGCGGCATAATGGTCGCGAACATTTTTTGCCCCAACTTGCCTTCGTAGCGATCAATCACCACCGCTTGCCAAATCACAATCGCGCTGCACGCGCCCAACGCTTGAACAAGGCGCGCACCGAGTAACAGATAAATATTATCTGCAAACAGACATACCACGGTCGCAACGCTATAGAGACTTAAGCCAATTAACAGTGCAGGTTTACGGCCAATGCGGTCGGAAAGGGGGCCATAAACGAGTTGACCACAGGCCATACCAAGCAAAAAGATACTCAAGGTTAAACCGATATTCGCCGACGATGTCGCAAAATCGATTTGCATGGCCTCAAAAGCGGGCAAATACATGTCGGTGGCTAAGAAACCCAGCATACTGAGCCCTGCAAGCCAAAATAGCGTGATAAATGGCACTTGTTTGTTCATTTTTTATCTCTTGATACAAAGATTAATGTAACGAGCAGTTTATGACTAACAATCCATGCTGTGAAACGGTATGATTTGAACATACCTTTCAAAAAATTTGATGTGAATGTTTTCTTACCAAGATTTTCAGGTGATTGAGGTGGTCGCGCGCCGAGGCAGCTTTTCAGGCGCGGCCGCAGAGCTCCATAAAGTACCCAGTGCGGTGAGCTATACAGTGCGGCAAATAGAGGACAAATTGGCGGTGGTACTGTTCGAACGTCTTCATCGCCAAGTAAAGCTGACGCCTGCTGGGGAATACTTTGTTGAACAATCACGCGAAATGCTGAAAGCGATGGCTAATATTCGTCAACAAACACAACGGGTTGCGAATGGATGGGCGCAAAGTGTCTCACTTGCACTCGACAATGTGGTGCGTGAAGACAGTGTCAACACACTCGTGCGCGACTTCTATGATGCGTTTCCTGATGTGGAACTGTTACTGACCATGGAAGTGTTCAATGGCGTATGGGATGCACTTGCCGATGATCGAGCAGATATCGCGATTGGTGCGACCGCCGCCGTCCCCGTCAGTGGTGCGTTTCGTTATCGAGAAATGGGCACCTTGCGTTGGCGGTTTGTTGTCAGTCCATCGCACCCACTCATGCAGTGCGAACAACCGCTAGACAACGATCAGCTCGCAGCGTATCCCGCCATTTGTTTAGAGGACACCTCGCGCCGTTTGCCGCGCCGTACCACTTGGCTATTGGACAACCAGCGTCGTCTAACGGTGCCGAATTGGCACAGCGCCATGCAATGTTTTAAGGCCGGCTTGGGCATTGGTGTGATGCCTTCTCACATGGCCGAAGAGGCTATCGCTCGAGGTGAGCTGGTGGAGCTAACGCTTGCGGATCCGCTTTTAAGCAGCCCATGTTGTATTGCTTGGCGTTCAGATAAAGAATCGCCACCGATAAGCTGGCTGCTCGATTATTTGGGTGATAAAGAGCAATTACAGCAGCAGTGGCTATAACGTGAGCGCGCATGAGATAGTGTTGCTAGCGTCCTTCAATGTCACGTAGCGTATGGTATCCAGCCCAGACGCGACTGGAAGCGGTGACCAAGCACGCGATGCCAAATACCCAAGCAATCCACGCCATGTAAGACGGGAAAAGACACATCAAGACAAAGCTGGCAATGGTCTCGGTGCCTTCGGTGATCCCCCCGATGTAATACAAGGATTTGTTTGCATACACGGGGTTGTCGATTTGATGCTTGCTCGCCATTGTCGCAAAAGCTAAAAAGCTGGCCCCGGTGCCCATAAAACAAAAAAGTAAAAAGCTTGCCGCTATCGCATTATTGGCTGGGTCCGCGAGCGCAAAGCCAAACGGAATGGATGCGTAGAAAATAAAATCAAGCGTGATGTCCAAAAAGCCTCCCGCATCACTGAGGCCCTGCTCGCGCGCGATCGCACCGTCAAGGCCATCGAAAAGCCGATTAATCACAATAAAGCTAAGCGCAAGCCCATAGGCTTGAAGCGCCAGAGCAGGCAGCGCCAGTAAGCCAATGAAAAACCCGCTCAAGGTCACCGTGTCAGGTTTGGCTCCCCACCGACTGAGTTGGACCGCCGCTTGTTTCAATGGCCAGCGGATCACGGCAATCGCATAACGATCAAGCATTTGCTGGGTACTCCTGTGGTGTGAGGGGCGTTTCTGGGATTGGCCAGTCTAGGCGATGATCAGGATGCGCAATATCTTCGCTATCGTGGGTCACAATCACCGCCGGGATTTGCCTTTGTTCAATTTGTCCAAACACAAAGGCGCGAAAATCACGGCGTAGCGGCTTATCAAGCTTACTGAACGGTTCATCCAACAAAATCGCATCGGGCTTAGCGAGTAACGCGCGTAGTACACTGATACGCGCACGTTGTCCTCCCGATAGTTGCGACGGTGCATAGTTAGCCAGTGCAGCGAGGTGGATTGCGTCGAGTGCTGCCAGGGTATGGTTGTATTTGTCTTTTTTATTCATCGATGAGGGCAGTGCAAAGGCCAAGTTCTGCCAGACGTTGAGATGCGGGAAGAGTAAATCATCTTGAAATAAAATCCCGATACGGCGCTGCTCCGGCGGTAAGTGATCAAAAGGCTCACCATTTAAGGTCAGTTGGCCGCTGTAATGCATTGGCGGTTGGATGTGTCCCGCCAATACGCTCAATAGACTGGATTTTCCGCAGCCACTCGGCCCCATCACGGTGAGGATCTCGCCAGGCGATACGCTGAAAGAGACATCGTGTAATAAACACTGATCAGGCGCGTTTATGCTGAGTTGATTGACACACAGCGTCATGATTATTTGCTCCTGGTTGCGTCGCAACCGATTGATGAGGTGTCAGTCGCCGTTGCATGACACGACTGAGAAACGTTGCCAGGACGAAAACCAGTAAGGGGATCAGCGCTTGCATCAGGCCGTATAGGCCGCTAATCCGTCGATCCAACCCACTGGATAAGCTCACTGCCTCGGTTGTTAGGGTATTGATCCGACCCGCCCCCAATAATTGCGTAGGAAGATATTGGGCTAAGCTCACACTGGCGCCCACTGCCCAGGCGAGAATAATCGCCGGTAACAGTAAGGGAAGTTTGATACGCAGCCAGGCTGCCATCGCACTGACGCCTAAACTGCGAGCCGTTTGGATAAGCCGTTGATCAAACTGTTGCCACGGGCCATCTAATGCTAAATAAACATAAGGAAAAGCAAAAAAGATATGCGCCCAAATAGTCGCGGGTACATGCCATTGTCCCGGTAAACTATACACAGCCACTTGGATCCCAAACAAAATAGACAGTTGAGGTACCAAAAGAGGAATGGCAATCACGGCTTTAGGCAGTGCTCCTTGACGAGGAGACACCGCGCGCTCAAGGCAGCCCATGGCAAATATGACGGCGACTGTCGCACTGATCAACGCCAGTAAAACACTATTCCCAATTAACGCCCCAACGTAAGCAAGCTCTTGACTCCAAAAGCGCAGCCCATAACGGCTGGGGAGCCAATCGGGAAATGACCAGCGTAAGGCGAACGACCAAATGAACAAAGCCGGGATTACCAACAAGGGAACAATCACGACGGGCCACCAGAGGTGTCTCCCTGGTAACCAAGCACGACGTGTTCCTGTGAATTGCCAACGATTAAAGCGCTCACAAATCAACCATTCGAAAAATCGATAACTAATGAGTACCAAGGCACACAGTAAAAACAGGACCAAAGCCCCTGCCGACGCTCGGGGGAGTAATGAAAGATCAGGGTCGTTAAACCACTGCCAAACTAACACAGCAAAGGTTGGTGGCGTGTTTGGACCTAAAATCATCGCTACGTCGACGACCGAGAGGCTATAGGCCACCACGGCAAAAATAGGAAAACGCATTTTGGCGAACCAAAGTGGAAAAATCACCTTGATCCAGGTACTTGTGCGATCATAGCCGAGGCTGGCAGAGACCATCGTTAAGCGATGCACATCAATTTGGCTTAGCACAGAAAGGCTCATTAAAAGCAAAAACGGCGTTTCTTTCAGGGTGAGGGCTAGGGTTAAGCCCAGCACATACGGATCCTGTATTAGTGACCAAGTCGGTGGCATGTCTCCGGTTAATGGGCTAGACAGGCGAAATAGCCACCCTGAAGGGGACAAAAACAACACCAGTCCAATAGCAAATGCAACATGGGGCAGGGCCAGTAAACCGGGTAAGCTACGCGCGATGCGTTGCCAAAAGGGCGTCTGCCACGTGGCTTGCAAAATAGCGAAGCTCAACATCACTGCCAATAAGCTACTTGCTAGCCCAGAGAGCAGTGTGAGCCAGAGTGAGTGAGATAAGCCTGGCCAGGCAATGAGTTCACGCCAACCCGAGAGACTGGCTTCAGCCAGCCCCAAAGCAGGTAAAAACGCAAATGCACTGGTTAACAGGCCTCCCAGCCCAGGAAGTAAGGGCAGGCAGCACACCGCCAGCGTGATGGCAAACAACAAACGTGCCATGACGGTCTCTTTTATTGTCCGTAACGTTTAAGCCAAGCGCTTTCGAGAGCGGTTTGCCAACTGGGATGCGGCTCTGGCTGGGACTGAAAACGGCGCGTTTTAGCGGTGTCAGGCAGTTTAACCACCGGTGGGTCGCCCCAAATATCAGTCTGAGCTTTGCGCAATTGCGCCTTCTCACCCATCAAAAAGTTGATCGCTATCTTGGCGCCGGCTTTTGCATTGGCATTGTAGGGGATCGCCAGAAAATGGATATTAGATAAAGCCCCCTGCTCAAAAGCAAAGGCGCGTGCCGTTGGCGCTAACGTCCCTGAGGCGATGGCGGATTTTGCCGCATTGGGATTAAAAGCGATCCCGATTAACAGCGCACCGTCATCGACAAGCTGCATGGTGTGCGCGCTGCCTGAGGGAAATTGCTCCCCATTACGCCAAGCGACTGGGTGCAGTGCATCAAGGTAGTCCCATAGCGGTGCAGTTATGGTCTCAAAGTCTGCATCGTCGACGGGCTGATACAACGCCTGTTGATTGTTTGTCAGCTCAAGCAATGCCGCTTTTAAAAAGCTGGTGCCATGAAATTCGGGCGGTTTCGGATAACTGATCCGACCGGGATTAGCTTTTGCGAGCTGTAACAATTCAGCAAAAGAGCTTGGAGGATTGGCGAGTGTTTTTTTATCGTGAATAAACACCAGTTGCCCGACCCCCCATGGTGCTTCCAAGCCTTTGGTAGGTTCAGTAAAGTCCTCTGTCACGGGCAAGGTTTTATCAACGATTTGCCAGTTAGGCAGCGCCTCGACAAAGGGGCCTTCAAGTAACCCGTTTTCCTTCATCGATTTAAAGTTCTCGCCATTAATCCAGACCATATCGACACTGCCGCCGGTATCTTTTCCCGCCGTTTTTTCAGCCAATAAACGATTCACTGTTTCTGCAATATCAGCCACTTTAACGTGTTTGAGGGTCACACCGTATTCACGTTTGAGTTCACGCCCAGCCCAACGAAGATAAGCATTGATTTGCTGATTGCCGCCCCAGGCATTGAAATATACGGTTTGCCCGTTCGCGTCTTGTTCGACTTGTGCCCAATCCTGCTCAGCGGGAGTGGCCAAGGCATAGCCACTGGTGATTGCGAGCGTTAGGGCCGCTATCCATTGTTTCATTGTTCTTCCTTATTGATTAGTGACGCATCCAGCGTTGATATTTTTCGACCCACTGTAGGAGTTTCTCCGGTGCATGCGCCTGTTTCCACATACCCGCCGTATATTTAACCGCTTCACTCATGGTGGGATAAGGATGAACAGTGCCGAGTATTTTGTTCAGCCCCAAGCCATGGCGCATCGCTAAGGTGAACTCGGCCAATAAATCGCCGGCATGTTCTCCCACGATGGTCACTCCCAGTATGGTGTCTTTTCCCTTTGGTGTCAGCACTTTAATAAAGCCATGGTCATTGCCATCGGCGATGGCGCGATCCAGGTCATCAATGCCGTAATAGGTCACTTCGACGTCTTGTTGGTTGGCTTTGGCTTCTTTTTCATTAAGCCCAACACGTGCAACTTCTGGGGACGTGTATGTTGCCGCTGGCATCACCGAGTAATCCGCTTTAAAACGCTTAAATTGGCCAAATAACGCATTGACCGCGGCATACCACGCTTGATGGGCACTGGCATGGGTCAACTGAAAGGGCCCTGCCACATCACCCACTGCATAGATATTGGGGTAATTAGTTTGTAAATAGTCATTGACCTGAATGGTGCCACGCTCGGTCACTGGAATATCGAGCTTTTCGAGACCAAAGCCTTTGGTGTTGGCGCTGCGTCCTAACGCGACCAGCACCGCATCAAATGTGACGGTTTTCTCACCGTCAGGGCCGTCGAGTAAGGCGATTTGCTCATTGCCACGCTGTTCAAATGCTTTGACCTTGTGCTGTGTTAAAACCGTGACACCGTCACGTTCTAGCGCGCTTTCAACCAGTTGAGCAGCGTCTTTATCTTCACGGCTTAACAATTGATCCGCCATTTCAGCCAGCGTCACTTGGCTGCCTAAACACGCAAAACTTTGTGCCAATTCTGCGCCAATGGGACCCCCGCCCAAAACCAATAACCGTGGTGGCAGTTCAGGCAGGGACCAAATCGTATCCGAGGTGTAATGTGTTACCTCAGCCAAACCGGGAATGGGAGGGAGCATGGGGCGTGCGCCTGTGGCTATCACGATGTTGCGGGTAGTGAGGCGTTCGCCGTTGACTTCAACTTCCCATGGCGAGACGATGTGTGCTTCGCCTTGCACGCACTCCACGCCGAGCTTGGTGTAACGCTCGACCGAATCATGGGGCTCAATGTGGGTAATCACCTGTTTTACCCGCTCCATCACTGCTGGAAAATCAACGACTGGCGCTTGGGTATGAATGCCAAACGCCTTGGCCTTGCCGATTTCTCGCATGGTTTTCGCCGCGCGTATCAGCGCTTTAGAGGGAACACACCCGGTGTTTAGACAATCACCTCCCATCGAACCTTTTTCAACTAGCGTGACTTTTGCTTTCACCACTGCCGCGATATAACTCGATACCAGTCCGCCTGCACCGGCACCAATTACCACCATATTGCGATCAAACTGATGGGGCTTGCGCCAACCTTGATAGCGTTTACGACGCGTGACCCACGCCATGATCCATTTTGCTAGCAGCGGGAACAGGCCGAGTAATGCGAGCGATCCAAGCACCGAAGGCGACACCACATCACCAAGTGAGTCGATTTGGGCGAGTTGAGTCCCTGCATTCACGTACACAGCTGTCCCCGGTAGCATGCCTAGCTGGCTGACCCAGTAGAAGGTGCGCGTTTTTAAGGGCGTTAACCCCATCACTAGATTAATTAAGAAAAAGGGAAAAATGGGAATGAGGCGTAGCGTGAGCAGATAAAAGCGGCCATCTTTTTCAATGCCACGGTTAATGGCATCTAATTTTTGACCGAAGCGATTTTGTACCCAGTCTTGGAGTAAAAAACGACTGACCAAGAAGGCGAGGGTGGCACCAATAGAGCTGGCGAAAGAGACCAGAATCAGCCCCCACCAAAATCCAAACAATGCGGCGCCCAATAAGCTCGCTACCGCGGCACCGGGGAGTGATAGGGCAGTCATCACAATATAGCCAAGCAAGAAAAATAGGCTGGCTTGGGTAAAATGCTGAACGATGTAATCGTTGAGTATCGCCTGTTGCGCTTTCGCATTGTCGAGCGTGAGCCATTGGCCGAGGTCGAAACTAAACCAGAGCGCGACGATGGCGGCAATCACTAGACCAACAAAAAGTTTTTTTACTGACATATTAGGTCTCGTCGCTAAATTAAAGAGGGCCAGCTATTACTTTAGAGTACTTTTGTGGACGGTTGGCAACTAACTGGCTGATTTATCGGTTGCATCAGCGAACTGTGCTGTCGATCTTACCTCTGACAAGACCGTATCGATCGCTAAAAACTTTCAGTTAAACGAAAAATCGCCAATTAAATCAAAAAAACGCCGATTAATCTCCACGAACTAGAGTCGACGGAAAGAAAAGCGCACTCGATAAGATGATGACGCAAAAGGAAGGGCATAGAGACATGTCAATGAGTTAATAGAATAAAGCGACACCGCCAGAAGGCGGTGTTGAACGCAAACATTGCTCACAGGAAAATTAGTAAGTCATACAGAGGTGACTGTGAGAGGTTATTTTTCTAAGTGTTGTAATAATTCTTGACGGCGTTGGGGTGGCACTACCGACCAGTGTTTACCGGTAATCGCCCCTTCTAACGACCACAAAAGCTCGAGACTCAATTGTGTTTCATGAGCAGATCTCAGTGCTTTATAAGCGCCGACGGCACCGTGCTTTTGCAATGTTTCTGGCGAGTCTATGCCTGCCTTTTTAAGCATTCGTTCGGTGGCCAATCGTAGATTCGGGAGATCTTTGAGCCTTGACGGTGTCGCTGCCGATTTCATAGAACGATCCTGGATAGCAACGTCGAGAGCATTTTTCGCTTCGGCCAATAATCGCTCTGGATCGTCCCACCAAGCGCTAGGAATAGCAAAATATTTGGTGACGACCGGGAATCCACGTTTTTTGTACACATATGGCGTTAAGCCTTGCTGTTTGAGTAAGGCCTCGTTTTCTATACCGGCACGAAGGTGGAGGGTGTTATTGACCACTAGGGCGAACATGGTGTCTTCACAAAAAAGTCCAAATCCGCCGAACATGGATCGGGATTTGATATTGCCAAACTCGGCAAATAAACGCATCGCGTCTTTTAAAGCAGGTTTATCCATTTAATAACAATCTCGATGAATGTGAATGCCTAAAAATAAAGTCGCAGTCTAACAAGGCAAACAGACAAGATTGTCAACGAAGCATCAAATATTCGATTTGATCCGTTCGTTTGCTGACACTTGATTCAGCAATAAAAACAACAGCGCTGGCAGCCCCGCTACCATTGAATCCCTGACAGTGACGCCAGAATCATTAGGCCGGAGGCTTTGCGTCCCATGCTTTCGCGATGGTTTGCCTTGTTCAAACGTTGTCCAGGATATAATAATTGGACACAGATGTCGCCCTCTCTACGCATACAAAATGTGATATTGGTTCAATAAGTATGTAACTGATAATTTAAAGTAAAAGCTCTTATCCATAGGAAATCAAAAAAGCCACGACCGTCATAGGGGCGTGGCTTTACATAAAAAAACGCGATAAACCATTAGGTTAGGTTTTTTACAGAGTCTCGACTGATTAATGATAAATCCATTTCAAACACTTGCTGCTGCGTATCGTTATCATTAATCCGGCTGAGTAAAAGTTTAACCGCAGTCTTGCCCAGTTGTCGTTTAGGTTGATGGACAGTTGTCAACGGTGGTGAGTAATATTCAGTCAGATCAATATTGTCATAACCGATGACAGAGATATCATCTGGCACCTGAATACCCGCCTGGTTGAAGGTGCTGATCGCCGCTAACGCCATGATATCATTAAAACAAAAAACTCCCGTAGGACGGTTTTCCATGGCAATAAACTGCTGAGCGGCGACTTTTGCTTGATTCGCTTCAAAGTCCGCTTCAATGATCCAGTCTTGATTTACGGGGATATCAGCTTCTTTCAGGGCCCGATAAAATCCTGCAAGCCGTTGCTTACAGGTGTTCTTATCCATTTGCCCAGAGATACAACCAATTTGGGTATGCCCGTTGTCAATAAAATGTTTGGTTGCCAGATAGCCGCCTAGTTCCGCGTTATCTTCAATCCGATCGGTATCAATGTGGTGACTGCCCCAATCCATGACGACCATGGGTAGGTCACGCTTCTTCTCTAGCAGTAGCATGAGATCTTCATTGAGATCCGAGCACACCACAATTAAACCGTCGACACGCTTTTCTGACAGCATACGCAAATAGTCGCGCTGCTTTTCAAGGTTGCCTTCGGTATTACACAAAACTAGCGTGTAGCCTTGCTCGTAGCAATAGTCTTCTACACCGTGCACGAGCTCGGCAAAAAATGGGTTGGTCGATTTAGTGACCAGCATTCCGAGCGTACGTGTCGTATTACATTTTAAACTACGAGCCACAGCACTCGGTGCATAGTTCAGGTCTTCAACGGCTTGCCAAACCTTTTCTGTTGTCTTTTCGGCGACAAAGCGGGTCTTATTGATAACGTGTGAGACCGTGGTGGTTGAAACACCCGCGAGACGCGCGACATCTTTAATCGTTGCCATCTTAATTCTTCTATATTGTGAAGCCTTGGGATCGTTACTCGCGACCTTACAGAAAAACGCCGCTGATACGCAGCGGCGCTGTCTTTCACAATCCCGGCCCATCAGACGGTTGCGAAGGTAACGAATCCGATTTCATCCATTCTCATAGCTAATCGGTTGCGGTCTCAGTTTACTTAGGTTGCCGCCTAGTCGCAATTGGTCTGATGAGCGAACGATCATCAACAGACGGTTTTGTGACCCAGCTAGGCGGTTATCAATGCAAAAGTCTCATGGCGACGCTGGCAAGATCCCACCTTGATAGCAATAACTCAGGCACTAGGTCACGATCAATGGGCAGGCATGCTCTGGGTGCTCAATGACCTTAAGCGGATACTGATAAATCTTTGCGACCTGTTCACTCTCAAAACATTGCCATGGGGTACCCGTTAATACCATCTCTCCTTGTTTGAGAAAATACAGGCGATCCGCGTAGCGACTGGCAAGATTGAGGTCATGCAGCACTAAGACCACTGTCATCCCTTGATCGGCAAGCGATCGACAGCGTTGTAGCGTGTAATGCTGATGGGTAATATCGAGCGCCGATGTAGGTTCATCGAGTAGCATGATGGCCCGCGTTGGATCGGTTTGGACTAACTGCAAAGCAATGCGCGCCATATGGACTCGCTGTTTTTCACCGCCTGACAATATAGGATAAGGCCGGTTAGCAAGATGGGTGATATCCCACTGCTGTAACTGCTCATCGGCGAGGGCGGCAATTTGCGCCTGATTCGCTTGTAACGGTGTCGCCCCCATTTGAACCACTTCTTTGACCGTAAACGCAAAGGTTAAGCCACTACTTTGGGGAAGAAAGGCGACCTGTTTAGCAAAGCGCTCACCATGCCATGCGGCTTTAGGCATGGCCCAAAAATCAACCTGGCCTGATGGATGACTGTCACTCATCACTTGTTTGAGTAAGGTGCTTTTCCCCGCGCCATTTGGCCCGAGCAACACATGTAATTGGCCTGCAGCAAAGGAAACATTGATGCGATTAAGTAGTTGGCGTCCGTTAAGCGAGTAACTTAAATCACGAACATTGAGGGCAATATCAGACATTAATGCACCACTGCTTGTCGTTGTTGGATCAAAAGCCATAAAAAGAAGGGTGCCCCCATAAGTGCGGTGATGATCCCCACTGGCAGCTCTGCCGGCGCAACAATGATTCGTGCGATAATATCAGCAAGCGTCAATAAAAGGGCGCCCAATATCGCCGATAAAGGGATCAGGGTGCGATGATCTGGCCCAGCCAATAGGCGGCCAATATGCGGAACAACCAAGCCGATAAAGCCAATTAATCCTGCGGCGCTGACCGACACCCCCATTCCAGCGGCTGTCGCAATGATCAATAAGCGCTTTAGGCGATGAACATTGATGCCAAGATACGCAGCTTCGTTCTCGCCAAGTAATAAGGCGTTGATATGCGGAGCGCAGCGATAGGCAAAAAGCGTGAGGGTAACGGCTGCAACGCCCGTTAACGCGATGAGTCCCCACGATGCGCCAGTGAGCGACCCCATTGACCACAAGGCGATATCACGCAATGTTTGGTTATCAGCAACGTAATTGATTAACCCGAGCGCCGCACCCGACAAGGCACTGATGGCAATACCGGCTAACAACATCACAGTAACCGATGTTCCCATCGATGTTGTGCCAATACGATAAACAAACAAGGTGGCGACCAGCGCACCCAAAAAGGCAAACAGCGGCACCGAGAGGGTAAAACCGACGTTAAGGCTGCCCCAGGATAACAGCAACAATCCCAACGCGCCGCCTAAAGACGCCCCTCCAGAGACTCCAATGATCCCCGGATCCGCAAGCGGATTGCGAAATAGCCCTTGCATTAATGCGCCAGATACTGCCAGAAGTGCGCCAACGAACAAACACAATAAGGTGCGTGGTAAGCGGACCTGTTGCACGATGGTCAAGATATGCGGTGCGACATCACTTTGCCAAGGGCTCAAGCTTTGTAAACTGACGAGCCACCCAAGTTGCCACTGTCCCACGGCTATCGACATCACAGTGACGATGAACAAAACAGTGATCAACACAGGGAAGAGCCGCTGATGCGTTTCACGAAAGTAAGCGTGCATTACTATTGGTTTCCGGTTAAATGGGTTTGAATGCGCAGGGCCTCATCAAGAGTATTCAGACTTAATCCACCCACTAATACACGGCCATCCACAGCGATGATGCGATTGTTTTTATACGCTCGTGTGCTTGATAGCAACGGGACGGCGTTTGCCAGCCCTTGCATACCACCAAGCTGATCGAGTGAGCGTTGCATGACCAAAATAAAGTCAGGATTAAAGCCAAGCAGCGCCTCGGGTGAAAGTGGCTTATAGCTGGTGACGGATTCAGCCGCAGGGTTCGTGGCACCGAGCAATTCAATCAAGGTATTTGGAGTGGTATCAGCGCCGGCGACACTGGCAGGTCGTCCCTGGTGAACCAAGAGAAAAAGACCGTTGAGCGTGGATGTGTTTGATGCTGACGCTCGGGTTTCTAGCTTGGCTAATTGGTCATCCATGGCGTTGATCAATGGTTCGGCATTCGCTTGTGTCGCCGTTAACTCCGCCAAGGTATGAATACGTTGCTTGAGGGCAGCGACCGTCGGGGTACTCGATAACGTCACCACCTTGACCCCGGCATCACGGAGTGTTGATAACACCGGTGCTGGGCCCATTTCTTCTGAACCAATTAAAAGATCGGGGGATAGCGAAAGTACACCTTCCGCCGCGAGCTGGCGATGATAGCCCACGCTCGGCATGTCTTTCTCTTGTAATTGGCTGGTGGCATCAATACCAACAATTTGTGATTGCGCGCCAAGCTCAACGAGCAAGTCAGTCACACTGGCGCCCGCACTGACGATGCGTGGCGAGGCATGAATCGATAGAGAGATGAGGGTACTGAACAGAGCTATCACTCTTACTGCGGCGGTGGCCATGTTAAATCCTTATTTTCGCTTTATCAGTGGCTTATTGGTCAAAGGTAATGCGGTGTCATTGACAGTGATTTATCGTTCACTGCACATTTGTAATTATTAGTTACATGACTAATTAAGATCAATTATCGTTTACATTGCTGTTCTCGATCAATACAATCTTGCAAAAATAATGATGATTCTCATTTGTAGTTGAACCAGAGAGCACTGAAATGACATTGAAAAAGGATATTTTGATACCACGTCCGAGCCACCTAAACCTCGCTATCGGACTTGCGCTTGGCACATTAAGCCTCACTTCACCCGTCATGGCCGCCGATGGCGGGCAACAAAATGGCAACCAAACAGAAACGGTGTCTGTGTATGCCAGTCGTATGGACGCGCAAAAAGCGAATCGCGCTGTTGCCGTCAGCACGGTGTCACAGGAAGAAATAGAGAAAAGACAAGGAAGTAACGTCACGGATTTAATTCGGCACCTACCCAATGTCTCTGTGCTTGGTGGCGGGCGCGATGCCGCTCAGTCTGTGACTATTCGTGGATTAAGCAGCGAAAACGGCCGCGTGGTGCAGCTTGTTGATGGCGCACGTCAGAATTTTTCTGTTGGTCACCGCTCCAGTCTATTTATTGATCCTGAGTTACTCCGCTCGGTAGAGGTGGTCCGTGGCCCATCGAGTACCCTGTGGGGCTCCGGTGCTTTGGGAGGCGTGTTTGCCCAAAACACCAAATCAGCCAGCGATTTTCTTTCCGGTGATCAGGCCTTAGGTGGTTACCTTAAACAAGGATTCCACAGCAACAATAATGCCTCACGCACAAGCGGCGCGGTGTTTGGACGCACAGAGACGGTTGATTGGCTGGTACAAAGCTACTATCACGATAGTGATGATAACCAACTAGGCAACGGCAAAACCTTGTCTTATTCAGCGGATAGAGAAAAAGGTGGTTTTGCTAAAGCCCGTTACACACCATCTTTAGATCACCAATGGACGTTCACTGCTCGTCAAGGCGAACTTAATGATATGTCTCCATCAAATCCCTCAGTCAAAGAGCCGTCAGGTTCTTATCCGTTAGTATACCGGGAAACAAGGGACCAGAGCCTTTCCGTTGCCTACGATTATAGTCCCGCCAGTCATTGGGTCGATATTAACTCTCAGTTGTATTTCAATAATACTGAGATGAAAGAGCACCGTGTTGCACCGCAAGAACGTGACAATAATGAGACTCAAACCATAGGTTTCTCTATCACGAATACGTCCAACATAAAAAATATCGATTTAATTACAGGTCTGGATTTATATCGCGATAGTTATGAAACGAAACGTGATGACAGCAGTGCACCTGGAGAGCGTCCGGCAGGACAAGATGCAAATGCAGAAAGTATAGGGGCGTTTGGTCAAATAAATATTCCTGTATTCGACCAGATTCGTTGGCAAGCGGGTGTTCGATTTGACTCTTACAAAGGTGAAGATAATCGACCGACATCACTGGATAGTGAGAGCCGCGATCATGCGTGGTCCCCATCGACGGCATTGACATGGAACGCAACCGAACAGCTAGCATTGACTGCCAGCTATCGCGAAGCTTTTCGTGCACCGAGCTTAGAAGAAATGTATGCCAGTGGTACTCACTTTGTGGTTCCTATGGGGCCTACAAAGTTGATCAATCGATTTATACCGAATCCGGACTTGAAACCTGAGCACAGTGCCAATAAAGAATTAGCCATCACGTACCAATTTACACCGACGAGCTATTTCGACAATGCTTATGTTGATGCGCGCCTGTTCCGCAACGATGTTGACGATTTTATTGATATGAACGTTGACTTCATGGGCGGCACTACAACGCGTGAAAACGTTAAAGATGCCAAACTGGAAGGCATCGAACTAAGCCTTCATCACCAACTCGGTGGCTTTACCAATAATCTAAGCTACAGCCAAACCGAAGGCAAGAATAAGAATGATGGTAGCTATCTCGATAACATCCCAGCTCACAAGTTTGTTGCTGAAACCGACTATGCGCTGGCGACGTTACCAGTGAGTGTCGGCGGTCGAGTCTCTCATTATGCCGATCAAAACGACACTAACGATGCCAACACTTACGACGGCTACACCCTGTGGGATGTGTATGCAAGCTACAGTCCCAATGGCGCTTGGGATGGCGTGAAGTTTGATTTAGCGATCGATAACTTAACCGACGAGCAATATACCCAAGCTTGGGCGCAAGTGGCTTCACCAGGGCGCGATATCAAATTTAATGTTCGTTACCAATTTTAGCTCGTTACCAACTTTAACGACTCGTACAAAGGGCAGGTGAACGCCTGCCCACACTGATAGAACCTATCACAATAAAAATAGGCTGGGAGTGATCAATGACAACCACTACGTTAACGGAGCAGGTCAGTGCGCTACTGACCGAGAATGCCTCGATGCTGCCTGCCGATATGGCAGCAACGCTAGGTGTGAGTGAGGGGGAAGTGGTACGCGCCATGCCCGCAGATTATCAAACTTGGGTCGATGGGCAACATGCTGAAACCGTGCTCATGCAGGTGGCCGGATGGGACGGGCCTGTGACGGCGATTGTGCATTCCGGCGGCTCGATCTTTGAAGTAAAAGCGCCGTTCCCCAAAGGAAAAATCGCTTACGGCTATTACAACTTAATGGGTAAGCCCGGCGAAATGCATGGCCACTTAAAGTTAGAGCGCATGGCGGGCATTGCTTTTGTCAGCAAAGCCTTTCGCGGCAAGACAACGCATTACATCGGCTTTTTTACCGAACAAGGCGATTCGATTTTTAAGATCTATCTCGGGCGTGATGAAAAACGTCAGCTTTTAGACCATCAGATTGATGCCTTTAACCAACTAAAAACGCAGTTAGCGACCTCACAACAAACAGAATCGGAGCAATAACTATGGATCAAGCGACTAAACAACAACGGCTACAAAACCGCCTTGGCCCTGAAATTAAAGAATTTCGTGCAAACTGCCGGACATTACAGCTTGCAACATTGGATACAAAAGGCAAACCCAATGTCAGTTATGCCCCCTTTGCTCAGCGTGAAGATGGCTTTTATATCCTGATCAGTGAAATTGCCCGTCACGCACGCAACCTGCAAGAAAACCCAAACTTGTCATTGATGATGATCGAAGATGAAGGGAGCGCGAAACAGATTTTTGCTCGTCAACGTCTTAGTTTTGATGCACGAGCTGAAATGGTGGAACGTAACACCGCGACTTGGCAAGTTGGCATTGATGCATTGAAAGCGCGGTTTGGCGATATTATCGATAATTTGAGTGGGTTAGAAGACTTTCGCCTCTTCCGTCTGGCGCCAGAAAACGGTCTGTATGTGAAAGGATTTGGCCAAGCGTTTCAGGTTGGCAGTGACGACTTTGTTGATATGGTGCACCTTGATCAAGGCCACCGTAAAATCGGCGAAGACAATGACATTAAAACTACCGATGAGCTCGTCATTAACGGCTAATCGAGTTGATGAAGGGTGAGACGGCAATGTGTTTCGCATTGCCGTTTTCTCTTTATTATCGGTATTGGGCTTGGTAACAACCTCGCTGCAATTATGGTAAAGTGAACGCCATTACCAAGCCGATAACCACGAGCAGCATGAATTACATCCCATTATCTGACTACAAAAGAAAGTGGATTTTCACCCATCAATCTCTCCCTATCCCAGAGCAAGATCTTGCTGAGATTAAACCCATGACAGAGACGCGTGCGGCGCAGTTGTGGCAAGAATTTATCAGTAAAGATAGCCCGACACCGGATCATTTTGGTAAGCAAGATTGGCCCACCCATCAAAACGTTTGGACTCAACGGCTGGTCTGGCAACATGCGTGGGACAACGATGATGATCTGCCTGAAGACTTTGTGTCCAATTTTCCTTGGGAAGACAATATTACGGTCTACTTTTGTTACGACAAACATAATATCGTCGAAACTCGCTGGGGCGTGTTCAAGCAATATTGGAAAAACTTTCTATTCTATGATGACAAACCCATCTTGATTGGTCGTCGTCGCAAAGAGGTTGCGATGTTTGAGCAATCAGGTGAAGTAGTGATCGGTCAACGTGACTGACGTTCAAGTCATCAACGACGTGGCCGTTAATAGAAAGATAAACCGCATGTCCAATCCATAGCGTCATCGTATAGGGATCAGAGATGATAAAAATAATCGCTGCCGTGTGTTTGTCGGTCTTACTGGTTGGGTGCTCGTTACCTAATATGTCGGATCTGTGGCGCAATTACAGTACCATTGGCTTAAACGAAGCATTACGGGGAGCCGAGCAAGATCTGATTCATTGTCGCTATGATAATACGCTGGATACCGCGCAGCGATACACAGTGATTGGAACCGCGCGAGAAAAAGCGCGTGCGTTCGAATTAATGGGGATCGCGTATAGCGAGCAAGAAAACACTGCTGAATTTGATCATACCTTGCAACGCTTTTTATTTTCAGAGCCAGGGCGCGCAATGACAGCGCCACAGGTGCAAATACAATGGCAACAAGCCCAGCTAGACATTGAGCATCAGCGTGAGACGGCGCTAAGCCAGACGCACTGTTTGCAGTCAACCAATATCCCCAAAACAGGACCGCTCAAATAATTAGGCAGCCACTGAATGTGACTGCCTGCGCACGCCGCAATGTTTGGCTAGCTCTTTAGAATACTGTCTGCCAAGGTGATCAGTCGCGGATAAGCGAACTCACTTTCTTGCGCAATCGCAGCTTGTTCAACTAACACCTCGTGCAGAATATCTTGTGTGGTAAGTGGGTTAGCAAGTACCACCCTAAACACTGTAGTCGTCCGCCGCTGCCACTGCTCTGGCGTGAGACGCGTCCGTGAGACGAACGTTTGACCTGATTCACGCTGGCGTTTTTGCACAAATTTAGTCAGATCATTGAGCAAGTTATGAATCAAATCGACTTGCTCTTCATTAGCCACCGCAAGGGCCGCTTGCACACGAGCGGGAACAAACCGATAGGTCAATAAACAAAGCTCTGGCTCTGAGATCAGCTCAAAATCCGGGTGTTGGCTAATCATCTTGGCAAACGCAGCTGCTTTATCGATACTTTGATCAATCAACAGCTCATAGCCACGGCGAGAAATAATATTCATACAGGCAAATACCAACATCGCCATACCGCTGCGAGAGCCTTCAAGCGTATGACTTCCGAGGTCTTTTGCCCCTTTACGGAGAATATACTCGGCGTGGTGCTCGATAGATGCGACCACGGAAGGATCTTTAAACAGCACCATACCGGCGCCCATAGGGACATACAGCTGTTTATGGGCGTCAATGGTCACCGAATCAGCACGCTCAATACCGGCCAGCTTATGGCGCTGGTTATTCGACATTAACGTGGCACCACCCCAGGCGGCATCCACGTGAAAATGAATGCCTTCTCGCTCAGCAATATCAGCTAACGCATTGAGTGGATCGATACTACCGGTTTCTGTCGTGCCAGCGACACCCACGATGGCCACCGGTTTGATATTATCGCGATTCAGTTGCGTAATAGTGTCTTCGAGTGCATCAATGCAAATGCGATTTTGGTTATCTGCGGGCACGGAGATCAATTGGTCGCGGCCAATTCCTAGCACATCGGCGGCTTTTCCCAATGAATAGTGGCCCCGTTCAGACACTAAAATGGCCAAATCGCGATAACCATAGTGACGCATTGCACCAAACAAGCCTGCTTTGTTAATGCCAGGAAATTCACCATCAGGCTTAAGGACGTTATTTCTCGCCACCCATAGCGCGGTAATGTTGGCGACTGTTCCCCCCGAGCAGAATGCGCCCAGCGAGTGGTTGGCGCTGTGCATCCAGCTTTGATAAAAGGCATCATCTTGCTGATAAATCAGATTATGCAGCATGCCAAGCACTTGACGCTCGAGCGGAGTAAACGCTTTCGAGGTTTCGATCTTGACCGTATTCTGGTTAAGGCCAATCATAATTTTTGATAACGGCATTAAAAAATACGGCAGGGCAGAGGTCATGTGGCCAATAAATCGCGGCGAGGCGGTGTGAACGGACTGGGCCACCAATTTATCGAGTAAAAACTGCGTGTGATCCGACACGAAGGCAGGATCTTCAGGAATTGCGGGATTACTAAAATCACTTTCGATATCTGCCAGCGAACGCTCGGTAGCCGTAATGTGATTTTGTAAAAATCGATTAAGATTCTGCGAGATTTCTTGCTCAATTTGACTGAGCGTTGAGTCTGGCGCTTCGGGGACAGTGAAAATCCGGTGTAAGGTTTCGGGCGTCGCGTCCGCGGCTTTATTATGTATGGCCATGACGTTCTTCTTTTATCTGCTTAGCTGTTCAAACGGTGAAAACCCTGATCAAACAAAGGCTATGCACACGATCACTTGCTGAAAAATGGCCACAACATAGCAAAAAAATGCGCGGCAATCAGGCTTTTTTATCGTTTGATGACAGCAAAAGCCGCATAAGCAACGAATATGATGACGGTCAGAGCCGACAACTGCCGGCTCATTGTTGATTGATGCAGACTTACTGACATTGACGATCGTTAATGCTTACCATCTGATCGTTATATTGGTTCAATGGTTTGTCGATTTCTTTAGGGTGGCTGAGAAGGTCGGCGAGGGCACTACGTAGCGCATAGTTACCTTCCATTGACTCTCCTTGACGAAAAGCAAACACGTCTTTCGCCAGTGACGACGGCGGCAGTGAGCTTTGCGACAGGGTTTTAACATCTTCTTGCGAGAGCATTAGCCATGATTCAACCGGCGCATCGAGATTGAGCTTGGCGCTGTCATTATTTAAATAATAGTCAAAAGCTTGTGCGTTCAGATTAAAGTGGTTGGTGCGGCCGCGTAAAAACCAGTCGGCTACCTCATCCAAAGAGGCGTCTTTTTCAACGGTCATCTCCACTAATGCTTGATACCAGTTAATTGATGCATCAACGTAGTCATGATATTTGGCTGAATAACAGTCTGCGTTTTCTACCGGTGCCGCGTGTGACATCATCGGCAACAAGGCTGCGACCAGTGCAAGGGCATAGCGTTTCATAGCATTTTCCTAATCGTTATCGTGTTTGCGCTTAATAATTATACGCACTAACCATGCGAGGTGCGCAAACAGTGAGGTTTGGGCATCATTATTATGATAAAACGCCCACATTGTAGAACGACCTACCGACAAAGTTAAATAACACATTGATATAAAAAGCCCTGTAGCAGAAAAGCTGTGAAGCTGCCCTCAGTTAGTCGTTGCCCTCAGTGACGAAAGTAAAAAAGATCGGCTTAGCGCACTAATGATAACCAGCAGGATGCAAATTCAGCGAAGCCCAGCCCACCTGGTGCCTCTGTGATCCAGGTGGGTGGGGTATCGAGTGCAGCAAGGTGGGGGGCAATATTGGCGACGCCAACACTGAGCGGAAAGTAGGCAAACATGTCGTTATCGTTGCGTGAGTCACCAATAAAGGCAACCTGTTGAGGGGCGGTCTTTTCTGTGACACCGTAACGCAAAAGCCAATCCAGCGTCGCTTGTTGTTTATTATGGGTACCCAACCATGCGTTAATATGAATAGAGCTAGCCGTTGCTTTGGCACCATATGCGTGGAGTGCCTCAAGCAATGCATCGACTTCGGATTGTGGCGCACGTTGGGTATGCTGACCAATATCAATGGCCACTTCACAGTGGCGGTAGGCTTGATCGGCGCTGAGGGTACGATTTGGATACTGCTCGAGTAAGTGATCAATCCAATCGCGCAGCCCCGGTTGTGCTTGCTTGGCGGTGTAGCTGATTTTTGTCTGTCGTCGGCCATTTTCATGCCACATCACCACGCCACCATTTTCACCGATGACCGCATCGACAGGCCAAGCGTTAATGATGTGATCACACCAACCTGCACAGGCCCCTGTCACGGGTACTACACGGATCCCCGCGTCACGCAACTCGGTTAATGCCTTCAGTGTTTGCCACGGAAGTGCCCCTTGCCACGTCAAGGTGTCATCAACATCGGTAAACAGCCACTGAACATCGCGCCAGCGTTCGGCGTGTTGATGTATCGATGACAAAGGCAAACACTGAATTGGCATGACGCTATGCTCCTAAAGTATGCTCCTAAAGATTAAATCGCCACAACCCGCTCATCGCTAAGCGCTTTCACATCAAGCGTCAGCCGTTTACCGCTTTCAGCCGCAAAGACATGCAAATTATGCGGATCAATTGCTAACGGTAGCTGATCGCCCTCCATCACTTTACTATGGCCTTCTAAGCGCAAGGTGATCAGACTATCCGTGTCCGCGATGTGACCATAGACCAACAAATCGGCCCCTAACGCCTCCGTTAAGGTCACCGATAGCGTAAATTGCGCCTGGTCGTTAGGGACGATTTTTAAATGTTCAGGCCGTAGCCCAACACACACTGATGATGCGGTTGTGCCCTCGCAATAAGCCAGTGCGTGATGACCGATGGATAGGGTGTGGTTGTGGATTTGTCCGTCGACGATGTTCATCGCCGGAGAGCCAATAAAGGTGGCAACAAAGAGGCTGGCAGGCGCATCATAGACCTCCAGCGGTGTACCAATTTGCTCGACGTTGCCGCCATTTAACACCACTAACCGGTCGGCAAGCGTCATCGCCTCAACCTGATCGTGGGTGACATAGACCGCTGTCGTCTTGAGTTTTCGTTGCAGGCTTTTTATTTCTAAACGCATCTGAACACGTAGCTTAGCATCCAGGTTGGATAAGGGTTCATCAAACAAGAACACCTTGGGACGACGAACAATTGCACGGCCCATTGCCACGCGCTGACGTTGGCCACCAGACAGTTGATTGGGGCGTCTATCTAGCAAGTGATCAAGCTCCAACATGGTCGCGACTTCGTTGACTAATGTTTCAATCTCCGCTTTTGGGGTGCCGCGATTTCTCAATCCGTAAGCCATGTTATTAAACACACTCATGTGCGGGTAAAGCGCATAATTTTGAAACACCATCGCGATATCACGCTCACCCGGCTCCAGATCATTTACTCGCTTGTTGTCGATAATTAAGTCGCCATCCGAGATAGCCTCCAGGCCCGCAATCATGCGCAGTAATGTGGATTTACCACAGCCACTTGGGCCGACCAAGACAATCATCTCGCCATCTTGTACGGCCAAGTCGACACCATGAATAGCTTTGAACCCATTCGGATAGGTTTTTTGAAGTTGATCGAGGGTTACCGTTGCCATTTACTTCTCCGTCTCCACTAAGCCTTTAACAAATAGTTTTTGCATGCCCAAAACCACCAATACAGGCGGTAGCATTGCCATTAATGTAGTTGCCATGACGCGGTTCCATTCCACTTCACCGTCGCCAACAGACAACATGCGCTGAATACTCATCACGATGGTGTAATACTCGTCATCCGTGGTGATCAGAATGGGCCATAAATACTGGTTCCACCCATAGATAAAAGTGATCACAAACAGCGCGGCAATATTGGTGCGCGATAAGGGTAATAAAATATCTTTAAAAAATTTAAACGGACCTGCACCGTCCATGCGGGCGGCTTCCAGCATTTCCCCCGGCACGGTCATAAAGAACTGCCGGAATAAAAAGGTCGCGGTGGCGCTGGCGATCAGTGGAATCGTTAGGCCCGACATGGAATTCAACATATTGAGGTCGGCAATGACCTGGAATGTCGGCATAATACGTACTTCAACGGGAAGCATTAAGGTCATAAAAATGATCCAAAATGCCAGCATGCGGCCAGGAAAACGGAAATAGACCACCGCATAGGCCGACAAAATTGAAATAACCAGTTTGCCGATGGATATGCCCATCGCCATTAAAAATGAATTCCATAACATGCCTGCTACGGTGATATTTAACTCACGCGATGTCCCTTCGGTGAGTACTTCTGTAAACACAGATAAGCCTTTGTCACCAAACCATAATGGGGTAACACCACTCACAAACGCGCTGCTATCATGAGTGGCGGCGGTGAGCGCAAGCCACACGGGCAACGCAACAGAGGCCACACCCAGAATCAACACCAGATGCGAGAACACAGTAAGCCAAGGGCGACGTTCAACCATTAGTAGGCCACCTTCTTTTCAACATATTTAAACTGAATCACGGTTAATGCACCGACCAAGATCATCAGCACCACCGACTGGGCCGCGGATGAGCCCATATCGAGCCCAACAAAACCATCGGCGTAAACTTTATAAACCAGCGTGGTTGTCGATTGACCTGGCCCGCCTTGGGTCATGGCGTGAATAACGCCGAACGTTTCGAAGAAGGCGTATACCAAGTTAACAACCAAGAGAAAGAATGACGTGGGTGACAGCAGCGGAAAAATAATGGTCACAAACCGTTTCCCCGGTCCAGCCCCGTCAATCGCGGCCGCTTCAATCAATGATCGTGGGATCGACTGTAATCCTGCAAGAAAGAACAAAAAGTTATAGCTGATCTGCTTCCAGGTGGCGGCAATAATGACCATGGTCATGGCATCCCCAGAATGAATAAAGGGATTCCAATCGAGCCCAATGGCTTCAAGCGCATGGGCCAGTACACCCACGGTGGGGTTGAACATAAATAGCCAGAGCACCCCAGCGATAGCGGGAGCAACCGCATAAGGCCAAACCAATAAGGTTTTATAACCCGTCGCGCCTTTGATCACACGATCTGCCATCACCGCGAGCACTAATGCCGAGAGAAGAGCAATAGCGGCGACTGAAAAACTAAAAAACAGCGTAGTGAAAAAGCTACTGTAATAGCTTGTATCACCAATGAGCGCGATAAAATTGTCAGCACCGACGAACTCGGTACTGAGTCCAAAAGGATCTTCAAGTAGCATCGACTGCCAGACCGCTTGTGCTGCTGGCCAAATAAAGAAAACAAACGTAATGAGCAGTTGCGGTGCGAGTAATAAAATGGGAAACGCACTGTGGTTAAATGTGGGTTTATTGGACATAGACTTTCTCAATAAAAAGAGCGGGCTCAGCGCACCGCTCCATAATACAAGGCGTAATTATTTGTTTGCTTTAGCAAACTTAGCGAGCAATCCGTTCGCACGTTCAACGGCCTCATCCAACGCTTCTTGCGCTGACTTATCGCCCGACCAGACAGTTTCAAGCTCTTCGTTGATCACATCGCGAATTTGCACGAAGTTACCCAAACGAATACCTTTCGATGCAGGGGTGGGCTCCACTTCTGTCATCTGATTAATCGCGACATCTGTCCCCGGGTTCTTAGCGTAAAAGCCTTGCTTTTTACTTAGCTCATACGCACCGTGAGTGATCGGCAGATAGCCAGTAAATTGGTGCCAATCAGCTTGGATCTCTGGTTTTGATAAGAACGAGAAGAACTGAGCAACGCCCTTGTACTCTTCTGATTCATGACCTTGCAGAACCCAAAGCGTGGCGCCGCCAATAATCGTATTTCTTGGCTGCTCAACGGCTTTATCCCAGTAAGGCAGCTTGGCAACACCAAACTCAAAGTCTTTCACGCTCTCACGCACGCCCGCATAGGACGCTGAAGTGTTCATATACATGGCACACTCGCCACTATAAAAAAGTGGTGCACTGTCAGAGCGACGGCCGCCATACTCAAAGATCCCAGCTTGTTGCCAGTCTGCCATTTTGGCAATGTGATCAACGAAAGGTGATTGGTTAATCAGCATTTCGTTATCCACACTGCTAAAGCCGTTATCATTAGTGGCAATCGGGGTATTATGACGTGCGCCGAGGTTTTCGATTTGTACCCAAGACTGCCAGCCGGTGGTGAAGCCACACTGGGTGCCATTGGCGAGAAGCTTTTCGGATACTTGCTCGACCTCTTCCCAAGTCTTAGGTGGTGTCACCCCCGCTTTGGCGAACAAATCTTTGTTGTAATAAAGCACCGGTGTTGAGCTGTTAAACGGCATAGACAACATGTTGCCATTTTCGTCTGAGTAGTAGCCGGTCACAGAAGAGAGATAATCAGACTGGTCGAACGGTACTTTGGCGTCTTGCATTAACTCATACACTGGGTAAATGGCGCCTTTTGCCGACATCATGGTCGCCGTGCCTACCTCAAACACTTGCACGATATGAGGTTGTTTGTTGGCGCGGAAGGCAGAGACCGCCCCCGTCATGGTTTCGGTATAGTTGCCCTTATAAACGGGCTTCACTGTGTAGTCGTCCTGACTGGCATTGAACTTCTCGGCCATTTCATTCACTTTTTCACCGAGATTTCCGCCCATTGCGTGCCACCATTCAATTTCGGTTGCAGCGTTGGCGGAAAACGAGGCCAACAACAAGGCCGAAGAAAGCGCGGTTAAGCGTTGGGTTTTCATGCGTCACTCCTTTTGAGGATGGGGTAATGTTCATCTGGCAACTTAATGAACAAAAATGAACATAATATGAACCTCACCGAAAAGGGAGATGACAATTGTATGACTTTTGACCTCGATCTCGTTGGTCGTGAAAAAAATGTTAATTAAAGCGTGTTTTATCAATGAAAAGCATGAAATAAAAGGTAGTAGCAATGTAACAAATCTGTCACCTTTAACGGGGGGAAATGAAGTCCTGGTTGGCTTACAATAGATTTATTTAAGATAAAGAGATGTTCATATGAAAACCGAGCCCGAGAAGTCAGTTTTATCATCTACTCCGGTATCACCTCAGAAATTATGTGGTCACCGGGGCGTCGCCGCTCAAGCGCCTGAAAATACTTTAGCGTCGATCGCCCGCGTGCGTGAACTCGGCTTAAGTTGGGTGGAAGTGGATGTGCAATTAACTCAAGACGGCATTCCTGTAGTCTTTCATGATCAAACGTTATCCCGGTGCACGAATGGGAAAGGGGCGTTGAAAGACACCGCCTTAGTCGATTTACAGCAATTGGATGCGGGAAGCCACTTTTCAGCTGACTTTGCTCAACAACGAGTGCCGACATTAGCGGCCGTATTGGCACAAGTTCATCACGATGATCTGCACCTTAACCTTGAGATAAAAACCTATGCCGATACCGATATTGCTGCATTATGCGACGCGGTATTTGATTGTTTATCGACAAGCCCTGTGAATGAGCGGCAGGTCTTAATCTCGTCTTTTTCTTTGGATGCGTTGCGGCATTGTCGCGATCAAAAACCGAGCCTCGCCCGGGCGATTTTATGGGAAACCATCCCTGACAATTGGCATGAGTTTCGCGATTTAGCCACACTTAGCATTCACTGTAACTATCGCCACCTCACCCAAGAGAAAGCAAAATCCGTTAAAGATTCAGGTTTAGCATTGAAGTGTTACACCCCTAACGATCCGCACGCCGTGGTACCTTTATGGGAGTGGGGCGTGGACATGATGATCACCGACGCCCCTGAGCGTTATTTATCGATAAGTTGATATCGACAAATTGAAAAATAAGGAGGGAGTGTTGGTGACTAACGATTTGGGATTAAACTGGCGACAGCGAGATATTCTCAGCCAATTAGCCGATGTCGAACATTTAGAAACTGACCACTTGGCCGCGCATTTTTCCGTGACTACGCAGACTATCCGTCGCGATATTAATCAGCTTTGTGCGTTGGGACTCGCCCGTCGTCATCATGGTGGGATCAATATGCCCTCCGCACAGGCAAACAGTGACTATCAGCGTCGGCTTGAACGCCATCGTGGGATTAAAACTGCGATTGCGCAGGCTGTTGCCGAGCGTATTCCTGACGGGGCCACCGTGATGTTGGGCATTGGCACGACCGTCTCGGCGATTGCCGAACAGCTACTCACCCGACGTGATCTTCGGGTGATAACCAACAACGTACAAATCGCCCACATTCTCGGCGCTAATTCTGACCTAGAAATTTGGCTGGCCGGCGGAAAGTTACGGGCCAACGATCAAGATATGGTGGGCCATTCGGTGATTCAGTTTTTATCCCGCTTTCAAGCCGATATTGCCATTATTGGTTGTGCGGCGGTGAGTGAAGAAGGGTGGGCCTGCGAGTTTTCCCCGGATGAAGCCGATGTCAGTGACACCATGTTGGAAGCCGCTACTGCGCGTTGGCTGGTGGCTGATGGTTCAAAATGGCAGCGCAGTGCGCCGGTGAAAGTGAAAACGCTCAAGCAATTTGACTATGTGTTCACCGATCATACTGAGCTTGCCAGTGACATTGCCTTTGTTCCTTGTGCGTCTTAATCATGGCGAGTTAGACCGCAAGGTGTGATCATGCTTGCGCCGATAAGATCGCCCGATAGAGTGCTTCTGCGGCCTCACGCGGGGTTTGCTTCGGGTCGTAGAAAAACTCGTCAATCACATCAAAAATGGCACTTTGCACATAGCGTGTGGTCGACAGTCCATGTGACATACTCGGACTTAAGGTGCCGTGTTCTTGCGCATAAAGAAACGCATCGCGCGATGCGTGGGCGCAATGATCATCCTCAGGCAATGGCACATCAAATCGAATCGGCAAAGAGCCTTTATAACGATTAAAATCGCGTTGAAATTGCGGTGTCAATAAATACGACGCTATAGCCGCCTGGCTTTGCCGCTCGTTTTCATTGTTGGGTTTAAAAAACACAAAGCTGTCGACGTTATAGCTAAACGCGTGTTTAGTGCCAGGGACGGCAACACAGGTAAACGCCTTGCCTTCTTGCTGATTAGCTGCAAAAAATTCACCTTTCGCCCAATCTCCCATTACTTGCATGCCTGCTTGATTATTAATCAGCAGCTGCGTGGTATCGCTCCAGTTTCGGCCTTGACCCTTGTCATCGACATATTTGCGCATTTTGGCGAGTAAATGGAACGCTTCAATGACGCCGTCACTCAGTAATGCGTTGCGTTCGAAATTAAGAAACGCCCGCTGATAAAGTTGTGGTCCCATGACGGACAGGGCCAAGCTGTCAAACAGCGTCGCCACTTGCCAGGGCTCTCCGCCCAGGGCAAGGGGAACATAGCCTGCCTGCTTAAGTTTATCTGCCGCAGTAAAAAAGCTATCAAAGTCGGTCGGGATATCAGCATCCGCGGCCTCAAACGCACGTAAGTTAATCCATAGCCAATTTACTCGGTGGATATTAATGGGCGCGGCGACGTAATTGCCTTGATACTGCATCACATCTCGAAGTGGCGCAGGGATCTTGGCTTCCCACTGCTCGGCATCAGCAATATTATTAAGATTACGCAAAAAACCGAGTCTCGCCCACTCCGTGATCTCTGGGCCTTTGATTTGTGCGGCCAAAGGTGGATTGCCACTAATCGCACGAATTCTCAGTGTATTCATCGCACTGATCCCAGCGCGACCTCCTACCGCAAAATCTTGCCATTGATAGCCTTGTCGCTCCATGCCCTGACGTAATACCGAGGCGGCTTTGGCCTCTCCGGCTGAGGTCCACCAGTGAAGCACTTCAACCTTGCTTGCAGCGGCGCTAACGCTGTAGGCTAACAAACTGTACGCAAGCAGCGCACCCGATAAAAATCGTGTTGTTCGACGCATTATTCTTCTACCCGCGGGAAACTGATATCAACTTGTAATCCACCCTCACGATGATTACTGAGCACCATATCACCACCATGGGCATGAATGATATCTCTGGCGATCCCAAGGCCTAAGCCCGAGCCGTCACTGTCATCATGCAAGCGCACATAGGGATCGAACACTGACGTGAGTGCTTCTTCTGGAATACCAGGGCCTTCATCGATCAAGGTGATATCTAAGGTGTGCGTCGCGTCCATCACATAAATGGTTACTTTTTCGCCATACTTAACCCCGTTATCAATTAAATTGGATAGGCAACGTTTAAACGCGAGCGGTTTACAGGTAAATGGCGGCACGGCATCGCTTTCAATCTGCACCCGCATTCTGGTTTGGTTGTGGGGTTCAACAATCATCGCTAAAAAGTCGATCACATCAATCGCGGCCATATTCTCGTGAATATCGGTATCACGCACGGTTTGAACCGCGCCTTTCACCATCATTTCAAGATCGTCCAAGTCTTTATTTAATTTTGCCGTTTGTACCTCATCGTCGATCAGCTCCGCGCGCAGGCGTAACCGCGTAATAGGGGTTTTTAAATCATGCGACATCGAGCGAAAAAGGGTTTCCCGCTCGCGTAGATGGCGTTGTAAGCGTCGCTGCATCCGGTTGAAAGCTCGGGTCACAATCGCAATTTCAGCCGCGCCTTCTTCTTTAAGCGGGGGTTGCTCAATGTCAGTACTGAATAAATTAGCGGCCTTTGCTAATCGCTTTAGCGGCCGAGCTTGTTGACGAATTAAGATGTAGGTAAAAAATAGCAGCAAAGCGGTAATGACCACGATAAAGACCACTTGATCGGCGGTGATCAGCGTATCGTCGAGAGTCACATAGGGCGCAGGAAGTAGGGCAGCGATATAAACCCATTCACCGGTTTTAAGCTCCATTTGCACCACCAGAATAGGTGGATTGAGTGGCTCTAAGCTTAAGGTGTGATGTGCCCAAGACTTGGGTAAATCTTGCAACAAAATATCGTTATTCAGCACCCGCAATGTTTCAGGGCGAGAAAAATCAACCTCGATGGTGTTTAACGCCGGTAGTTGTTGATGAAGAATGCCTGATACGGTATCGATAGCAACCTGTTTGGCTTGCGTGTCTTCGATCGGCGTGATGTGAATTTTTTCTTTATTGAATGAAACAAAAAACCGCGTGCCACCCATATTACGCAACTGATTCAATGCGACATGACGATACGCCACGGGTAAAGACTGAAAAAAGGTGGTGGTCGATGCAAACATGTTGGCTAAACTCGCCGATGCGGATTCTAATCCCTCTAGCTGGGTTCGCTTCGACTGAGTATACCAGATTGATGTCGCAATCCCTTGTGCCAACACCACCGATAGTAGCGTTAACAGCAGTGTTCTGGAAAGCAGAGAGCGTGGGATCAGTTTTTCGAGCCATTCATGATTCATACTGGATCTCGGCAACAAACATATAACCTGCACCACGTACCGTTTTAATTAGGTTCGCTTTACTGGTATCGCGTAAGCGTTGACGCAGACGGCTGACTTGAACATCAATACCACGCTCTTGCGCTTGGGCATCTCGCCCGCGTGTTGCCTGACTAATGGCGTTACGATCCAATAGCTGGTGCGGGTGATCGATAAAGAGCATGAGCAGTGCATAGTCAGAGGCAGACAGCTCGATTTCCATCCCAGTGACAACATGATGCAGCTGCTGCGTAGCTGGCTCAAGACGCCACTGACCAAAGCGGATTGCTTTTGGGCGTGATAAAGTTGTTTCTTGTAACTGTTGAGTACGGCGCAGTAACGCGCGAATACGTGCAATCAGTTGGCGAGGGCTAAAGGGTTTTGCAATGTAATCATCCGCGCCCAATTCAAGCCCGACAATTTGATCCGTCTCGTCCGACACCGCCGTGAGCATAATGATGGGGACACCCGAGTCTTTGCGGATACGTTTACATAAGGTAAAGCCGTCATCACCCGGAAGCATGACGTCTAAAAGAATTAAGTCGGGATACTGCACGGCCAGCTTAGATTGCATCTCATGACCATTTTGCGCGGTGACTACGTCATAACCGGCTTTCGCCAGATAAGCCTGAAGAAGTTCACGAATCTCAACATCGTCATCCACCACCAAGATGCGTTTGGCTGAAGCCATAGTGCTTTTGTCCTCGTTGCTATTTTGATCGGTCCATTATCGGTGCTTTGTGGCTAAGATGCTAGAAACAACCCCGCAGTTTGTGTAATTAATCAGCGACTAATAAAAAGCCCCCAAGCGATATCGAGCTTGAGGGCTGTTAGGCGTGTTTGTGTTGTCAAAACAGCGCCTACTTGCAGCAGGCGCTTCACATATTTTATTCACTATTACTTTGCATCGCTTTACGAATACACAGAGCGGCACCGCCCCATGTTACCGCTAAACCGATAAGCATCATTACGATTGCACCTGTTGTCATGCGTCTGTCTCCATGTCACGAGCGGGTGTGGTTGTGCTGTTAACAATAATGCCAACAACCAGCATGGCTGCCACCAAGCCCCAACCGAGGGTTAATAGCTCGAACTGCGCATAGCCACCATAGCCGTCGTTAAAGGTATCAATCAGGTTTTTCACCAAGATCACGGCCAGCATAATCGGGCTGATAAAGCGGATACAAATTTCCATCCACTGTCCCACATTAAATTCAGATACGCGATTCACGTATTGACGGATGTCAGACAGTTTCACTAGCCAGCCTACGACAATTAGTTCAAGCAAGCAGCTGGTTAACAATGCAACGTTGTTGACAAAGTAGTCGACTAAGTCAAGCAGCAACAAGCCACCGTTGGTAGCAAACGCCATTGAGACCACAAAGCCCACACCACAAACCGCGATTGCCGCTTTTTGACGTGTGACATTCAACTTATCCATGATCGATGATGTAACCGCCTCGATGATCGAGATATGCGAGCTTAAGCCTGCCACCACCAGCGCTAAGAAGAACAAGGGACCCAAAATATAAGGGATAGGCAACAGATTAATTGCGGCTGGCAAAGTGACAAAGGCCAAGCCGACACCACCGCTGACGACGTCAGTGATGCCCTTACTCTGTTCGGCGGCCATGTAGCCGAGAATAGAGAAGATCAACACACCCGCGACAATCGAAAAGCCGCAGTTAATCAACACCGTCATTAAGGCGTTATTATTCACATCCGATTTCTCAGGTAAATAGCTTGAGTAAGCGAGCATGATGGCAAAGCCGACAGAGAGAGTGAAGAAAATTTGCCCGTAAGCCGCGGACCAAACACTGGCATCTGTCAGTTTGCTAAAGTCTGGCGAAAACAAGTAGTTAAGCCCATCAAGCGCGCCCGGTAACATCACCACACGGCCAATTAGCAGCAGCACCATGATAAACAACAGTGGCATCATGATTTTGCTCGCCTTTTCGATCCCGCCTTTTACGCCACGGAATACGGCAGCAAACGTGATTGCCCACGCAATGATCATCGGAATCGCAATATGCCATTGCCAATCACCCAAGTTAGTGGGCGAGTTTTCACCCAGCTTTAGGTAATCTGAAAAGAAGAAGGCGTTGGTATCTGTGCCCCAATCTTGTCCAAATGAGAAGCCAAAGTACGAAATGGCCCAACCAATGACCGCGACATAGTAGATCCCAATCGTTGCCGCAATCAAGACTTGGAACCAACCGAGCCACTCAAACTTGGTGTTGAGTTTTGAGAAAACCACGGGCGATGAGCCACGTAATTTTTTCCCTAAACCAAACTCCATGATCATAAATGGAATACCGGCAGTGAGCATGGCGAAAAGGTAAGGGATAAAAAAGGCACCGCCACCGTTCTCATACGCCATATAGGGGAATCGCCAAATATTCCCTAGGCCGACTGCTGACCCAACGGCAGCGAGGATAAACCCAGCCCGTGAGCCCCATTGTTCTCTTTGCATATCTACTTACTCCTTTGCGAATTGCCCTTCTTGCGCTTATCCAAGCCCGCAGTGTTGTGATGCTGCGTTTTTTGGCCGATATGAAAGAAATAGCACATTCCCGCAATATTGATTTTTAACGTCCTGTTGCCCGAATGTTGATTTTTTTATCTAAAGCGGGCAGTCATTGCACATTAAGCACAGCAAGAGACTAAATCAATAGCCTTAAAACCAACAAGTTAGCAAAAAGATGGGGGTTAACCTGCAATAATGACGCTTTGACAGTTGTTGATGATAAAATTTTGTTGTTCTCTAGTGAAAAGAACTATCTTTTTTGTCAATAGGTGGTGATTCATGGTTATTTGGTGGTGCATGTTAATTGACGAAAAAAACAGCATTAACAAGCGCTTTTATTGTGCCACAGCGTGATGAAACATGATCCTGATAGCAGAATTGCAGCCCATAAAGGCGCACACTTAAGCAGGTTTTATACTGTTGGTGAGCTAATTAGCGAACCAGCTAACCCGGTAACAAAATTAAAAACGTAAACAGTAAGGATTCAGGCGATGAACACCACATTGGGCTACGCGTTAATCACCGCAGGTTGTGCGCTAGGCATGATATTTACCTTCGCTGCGGTGGCAGTGATGGGGTAAAAGTGAACAATGTAGATAAGTGTCAGGTTAGATGCTTACTGAAACACGCTCACTCATCCTTAACGGGGTAAGCGCTAGCGCAGCGTTATACGACGCGTTAGACTATGCGGCATCGTTCAATAAAAACAGATGCATAACGTGAGTGTGCTCGTAAGGGGCGAGTGTGGTAGACAGCAAGCAAGCCGTACAACCTAAGATGTTTGCGGCCGATACGCAGGCTATCGGTTTAAATAAGAGCCAGCCTTCGCGACCGCAAAGAATTTCCTTGGTCCTGCAAGGAGGTGGGCAGCGCGGTATTTTTACGGCGGGTGTCATCGACGCATTTTTGACTCGCCACTTTGATCCGTTCGAGCACTATTATGGTACGTCCGCTGGGGCGCTCAATATGAGCGCGTATGTCTGCCAACAATACCAATATGGCTACCGATTTATTACCCAGCTGACGACCCAAGAACGCTTCTTCCACTTAATGAAGTATGTGCGGCGTCAGCATCATATGGATCTTGATTGGGCACTAGAGACCGCGCTACCCGGAAAAGAGACGGCATTGGATATGGAGACGGCACGTCGTCACCTGCAAAATCGATATGCTTATGCGTGTGCAACCGATGTCGATATCTTGAAACCTGCCTTTTTCTCGCTATCAGAAGATAATTGGCCTGATGCGCTTAAGGCAACCTGTGCCATTCCACTGTTGTATCCACACCCGGTTAATATCAACGAACATCGGTACGTCGATGGTGGCGTAACTGCTGCAATCCCCGTAAAAGAAGCGTTTGCGCGCGGCGCGGATATCATTGTGGTGATCCGTACAGAGCCTGATGTAGAACAGGAAAAACGCGTCGATGATAGCGGTCGCTTTCTTGAAACACTGCGAGCACGATTTGAAACCCACAAACCCCAATTTAAAATCGCGGATTACCTCACTAACTTTGAAGAAAAATATCGACTAGCGCGGTTTGAAACCTTTCAAAAAGAGCTGAGTAAGCAGTTAGGAGAGTTATCGGAACGCTATAAGTCGAGCCGAGAGCAGTGGGTCAGTCGAGTGAAAGACAGTATGAGAGAGAAGGCGATGCAAAATGGCGGACGCTGGCTGTTCGGTGGTGACACCATTTATCGGCTACAATCGCTATCGGGTAAGCCACTCAGTACCGACATGCTGAAAATGTTCACCACCCACTATCAAAGCTATCAAAGTGAGCTACAGTTTTTGGCCAACCCACCTGCGCGTGCGCAAGTGCTACAAATTGCGCCGAATGAGCCGCTGCAAAGCAGTGCGTTGTTGAGCAAATCTGAAGCCTTGGAGGCGGATTATCAATTGGGCCTAACATTGGGCAATCAGTTTCTAGATCAATATGGCGATGCGCTGGTGGCTTTGTCATCGGTCGATAACTCAGAGTTTGAGTCGACCTCGGCTCCCATGCCGCATCAAGGATAGGTGGATGACGGAATTTGAAAAAATGCAGCGAGGCTTGCCGTACTGTCCTGCCGATGAGGAACTGACGTTGTTTCGTTATGCGGCGCGCCGACTGTGCCAACAATTTAATCGACTGGATCCAGAGGATGCCTCCAGCTTAAATGTGGTCACCACTAAACTGTTTGCGCATATCGGTGACAACGTCGAAATCGATGCGCCCTTCTTTTGTCATTACGGTATGAACATTAGTATCGGCAGTAATGTCAGTGTCGGGCCCAATTGCACGATTCTAGATGGCGCGCATGTCAGCGTTGGCGATAATGTCAGCATTGGCCCGAACGTTGGGATCTATACCACCCGCCATCGCGTATTACCGCTAGATATTGCCTGTGGTGAGTGTGAGTCTTCTCAAGATGTGATTATTGGTAACAACGTCATTATTGAAGGCAATACGGTGATTAAAGCGGGCATTGCAATCGGTGAGGGGGTCGTGATTGAAGCAGGATCTGTCGTGGATACAGACATTGAGCCTTTCTCTATTGTCGCGGGTAATCCTGCCGTTGTGGTGCGCCGGTTACAATAAACACACTCAATATCTGAATATATAATGTTATAACATAACCCTTTTGTGTTATATTATAACATCTTCTCATTGGCATCCGATCGTGGGTGTAGTAATGTTAGCGCCCTGAATCGGGTATCAGCAGTAAGAGATAAACGCATAATGGTTAAAGTTAGGGCCCGAGTGCCGTTGAAAGTCGGGGTGGGAAGCGAGATCCCCGCAGAGATCCTTTCCTTCCATGGATTACAATCCGAACAAGAGCACGTCGCGCTGATCTTTAAGCAGGCCGATCACACGGCTAATCCACCGCTAGTACGTATGCACTCTGAGTGCCTAACCGGCGATGTCTTTCACTCCTCACGCTGTGATTGCGGCGAACAACTAGAAGAAACTATCCATAAAATGGGTGAAGATGGCGGGATTATTTTGTACCTCCGTCAAGAAGGACGAGGAATTGGTCTGTACAATAAGTTAGACGCCTATAAGTTACAAAGCGAAGGCATGACAACTTACGAAGCCAACAATCACCTTGGCTTTGCTGACGATCTGCGAGAGTTTACCGAAGCGGCGCAAATGCTCAAAGCGCTTAATATTGATTGCATCCGCTTAGTGACCAATAACCCGAAAAAAATCGAAGAATTACAAGCCGCAGGTATCACCTTAAAAGAAGTGATTGGCACCAAAGCCCACCTTAAAGATGGTAACCGTAATTATCTGAAAGCCAAGATCGAACACGGCAAGCATCGTCTCAATCTTGAGCAAGACTGAATATTAAGCGTTAACGCCTCGTAATATGTCAAAAAGGCAGTGACAGTGGCTGCCTTTTTTGGTTAGAGTTTCGCTATTATATCAGTCATCACTCAAGGACGWGTTATGCGTGTACCGGCTTGGCGTTATCTCTTTCCCCCTTTACCTCCCGTTGCCATGTTAGCGGCAATTGGCGGCGGGCTTGCATTAACGTATTACTTTCCTTTTGATATTAAGCTAGGCAGCCCCAGCTGGGCGATTGCACCGTTTGTCGTTGCCTTAGGGCTATTGCTGGCGGCAAAATGGGCGTTTCATCGTCATCACACCACTGTCGATCCGCTACAAGCCCCCTCCGCGCTGGTCACTACAGGCATCTACGCTTATAGCCGTAACCCAATGTACTTGGCGATGATATTGATCATTGTTGCCGCCGGGTTCTACTTTAATGCGCTATGGTGCTGGGGGATGATCCCTGCTTTTATGGCTTACTTGTCTGCCACATTTATTCCTGCCGAAGAGTATCGCTTGTTGAGCCAATGGCCCGATGAATTTGAAGCCTACAAAGCACAGGTGCGTCGCTGGATTTAGGATTAGATAAACTAATCTTTAATATAACAAAGAATCGGGGTGGTGACGCTAAACGTCGATTGCTTACCTTGCCTGCAAAGCCTATCATTCGCTCACCGTAAACAAGGTGTTCTCGGAGGTTATGTCCTTAACCTCAATCTTGTTTCGTTTTTCAATGTTTATTTCGCATAATAATTTTTAGGAGTGTTGGTATGTCCTCGGCAATGCCTATGGGCAAGCTATTGCTATTGATCGTGATGTTGGCAGCGGTTGGGCAAATGACCCAAACCATGTATGTACCTTCTATTGGCGTGATGGCGACGGACTTTGCGGTGTCACCGTCACGGTTACAAGCAGTCATGGCCTGTTATTTGATTCCGTACGGATTATCGCAGTTCATTTATGGTGCCGTGTCTGACCGAGTAGGGCGTAAACCCGTGATATTGGCCGGCCTGGTACTATTTTTAGTGGGTACAGGCGTAACCTTACTGGTGAGCTCATTTAACGGTTTTTTGATTGGCAGCGTCGTTCAAGGTGCTGGCATTGGCTGTGGCGGCGCCATGGCGCGTACACTCCCGCGAGACTGTTTTTCTGGTGCTAAACTGCACCGCGCTAATAGCCTTGTCAGTATGGGACTGATTTTCTCTCCCTTACTTGCGCCGCTACTCGGGGGATTTTTAACCGAAGCATTAAACTGGCGCGCGAGCTACTTTTTCTTGCTCCTACTAGGCATTGCCGTGTATGCGATCATGACGCTGCGATTTACCGAAACATTGCCACGTGAGTCACGTCAACCCGGTCACTTTGGTACACGTTACCGCCATGTCATGGGCTCACGTCGCTTTAGAGGCTATCTGCTTTGCCTCGTGACTGTGTTTGCCGGTGTCTCTCTGTTTGAAGCAGCGGCAGGTGTGATTATGTCCGATACCATGGCGTTATCACCGCGTATGATTAGTTTGCTTTTTGTGGTACCACTTCCTGCTTACTTAGTGGGGGCGGGACTATCTAGCCGATTCGCCGACAGCCTGGGCTATTATGCCACGTTGGCACTGGGCAGCGTCCTCGCTCTGATGGGGGCAGGATTGATCACCTTACCTGGCCTAATGGGTGAGGTGTCACTTTATGCATTGATTGGCGGTGGCTGTGTTTACTTTGCCGGAGCAGGCATTCTGTTTCCCGCGGCAAGCACCGGTGCAATTAGCCCGTTCCCTCATCATGCCGGAACCGCCGGCGCGATTTTAGGCGGTACACAAAACCTTTTGGCAGGGGTAGTCACCTTGGTGGCAAGTCAGTTGGGCGTGGCAAGTCAACTCTCTCTGGGGGCAATCATGCTGATACTCGGCACACTCGCGACGATCGGGCTATTCATCAGCTATCACGCAGAAACTCATGGCGATGATCACGCTTCGCTCACCGCGCATTAATCGGTCAGAATATCGTGATTACCCGCAAAACCGACAACAACGGCAGTGAAAGGGCTGCCGTTACGGCTAAGTTTGAATGCGCTTGAGAGCCTCAAGATAAGTGTAAGGACATTAATGCAACTGCTTTCCGTTTCGGTTCCACAGCATATGGCAGAATTTATTATCGATATCGCGGCTAATCAGCATGCGCGCGAATACAGGTTTAAGCACTTCGTCGCCGGCCAGTCCAATTTGCACTTCTGCACACTGAGATAAATCTATATCAGCGCCCACGTGTTCAGGCCAGTCACTGTTAACCTCGACCACAATCGCACCGCCTTCGTCTTCAAACCGAGATTCAAAAAGCAGCAAATCGTCATGCTCCAAGTTGTCGGGGGCCATTTCGGCAAAAATATCAAACGCGGTCTCGATTATATCCTCTAAGTTAAGCAGGTTGTGTTGCGTCATAATTATCTCTCGTTGGGGTGTGCATGGTCGCACTATAACATGCGCAAGGTGGCATCTCAGCTATCAAAAACGCCAAGAGTGGGGCATGGCTCTAGAGATTCGTATGGCACCCCCTAAACCATGCACATAGAACCACTCTGGTGATTATCACAGAGACTGACTAAAATTGAAGCAGAACCGTTGTTAGAGCGTTGATTTGTTAATGCAGATGACCAACAATAGCGCGCCTGTTCAACCGTGTGTAAAAGTCGTGACTCAGTTGCAATCTCGAACCGCGTATTTACCCGAGCCCGATCGGCGTGCGCCATTCCAATCTGAATTTATTCCCGTGATGATCAAAGCGGTGAAACAGCTGCGTGCTCTGCTTGGCAAGCGGCTTCACGGTGTGTATATCAGTGGCGATATTGTCTGGCGCCGTGCGGTCGTCAAAGAAACGGTGTTATCACTGACCGTTGTGTGCCAACAGGCGTTAACGCTTGATCAATCTAATGCGTTAAATACCTTGTTGTGGCGATTGAAAACCAGCCATAGCAAAGTGATCAGTGATTGCCATATCGATATAGTGACAGTGTCACATGTTAGCGATCTGTCGCAAGTCTTCCATTGGGGCTTCTTTTTTAAGCACAGAGCGATTTGCCTGTATGGACAAGATCTCTCTCTTAGTTTTGGCTTGTTCGAAGCCAGTTGGGAAGTGGCAAAAGCCATGAATCCAGACGTATCGGAAAAGCTTGCGCGCGCCAAGCAAAAGGTGACCGCCGCGACAACTTGGAATACCCAGCTCAACGTCGCACAATCGATCGCCGATACTTTAATACGCGCCGCATTTGGGTTAGTTATGCATAAAGAATCACGTTGGAGTGAGTCATTAGAAGAGTGTGCCGACGCATTTATCAAACATTATCCTGCCCAGAAAACCGCAATTGAGCGACTTTTTATACTACTAGAACGCAAACCTGTAAAAAAACGTGCTGTTATGACCCTCCTCAATGACTTTGGTGATTGGTTGATCAAAGAATATGCCCGTATTGACTTTAAAATTGGTTAACAGGCATTGAAGGCAAGTTTGCGCCTTATCGGTTGATTATATTTAGGCTTATTCTGTGAGCTAACCCATCTCATACCCTACAAATGAGTAACAGAATCTGATCTTGGTCAATAAAACGGTGTAACAAACTTTTCACAAAAGAGAGTTTGTTGAACTATGAAACCAGAAAATGGCATGGCGAATCGACTTTTACGATGTATTTATTCAGTATTTATGACTAAATAGTTATTTACATCCTATGTGTGATTCGATAATCTGCATGCCAGTCAGTCACAGTGAGTGAATAATTAATCGCCAAAGTGGTTGGTTTTCGCTGTGAGATAAATAAAAATTCAGGATTCAGACGTATGCAAAAAACTGACACACTCTCCAAGAAGGCACCTTCGACGAGAAATATTCTGATGTTCGCGATCCCATCGCTGCTTGGGTTGCTGTTTTTCATGACACCCATTACTTTCGGCGACAGTGTCACTATCCCTATTGCGGTGATGGCCAGCACTGTGTTGGACTTGTTAGGTAATAGTGCAACCGCGGTCGTCACTGCCTTAGTGGTGTTGAGTGCCGTTGTTTCAGTATTGGTTACCTTGACCAAACCTGCCGTGATCACACGTCATGGCTTCCTTAATGGCTTATTCAACGTAACCCCCATTTGGTTGGCAACTCGTATATTTGGCGCTGTTTTTGTCATCATGGCGTTTTATGGGATCGGTACGCCAGTGATCATGGGCGAAACCACCGGGGCGTTTGTGCTTAATGAATTGCTGCCTACCTTGCTTTCGGTATTCATTTTTGCCGGTTTATTGTTACCACTGCTAACCAGCTTTGGTTTATTGGAGTTGTTGGGCGCGGTGTTCACCAAAGTCATGCGCCCACTGTTTGGTTTGCCGGGGCGCTCGGCCGTTGATTGTGCGGCGTCTTGGTTGGGCGACGGTAGTGTCGGCATTTTGATGACCAGTAAACAGTATGAGCAGGGCTTTTACACCCAGCGAGAAGCGGCGGTTGTCGGCACTACCTTCTCAGCGGTATCGATCAGTTTTAGCTTAGTGGTGATTGCACAAGTTAATTTGATGCATATGTTTACCTGGTTCTATCTCACTGTATGTTTAGCAGGGATTGCGGCGGCAATAGTGGTGCCACGTTTGCCTCCTTTATGCTGGAAAAAAGATGCGTTAATCGATAACTCAGAGCGACAAGGTGACGAGGAAACATTACCAGAAGGGTATTCTACGTTAAGCTATGGCCTGCATTGTGCCCTCAACCGTGCCGAGAAAATCCGCTCGGTGAACAGCGTGCTCAAAGAGGGCGCCCAAAACGCTGTCGACATGGTACTCGGTGTCTTGCCTGTGGTGATGGCAATCGGAACCGCGGCACTGATGGTCGCAGAATATACCGAGGTCTTTAGTATTCTTGGCGCACCTTTTGTACCACTGCTTGAATTGCTGCACATTCCTGATGCGGTGAAGGCGTCCGAGACCATGGTGATCGGTTTTGCTGATATGTTTATCCCGGCTATTCTTGCGGCAGACATTGAAAGCGAAATGACCCGCTTTGTGATTGCAACCGTGTCGGTCACTCAGCTGATTTATATCTCCGAAGTAGGTGCACTCTTGCTCGGCAGTAAGATTCCAGTAAAACTGTGGGAGCTGTTTGTGATCTTTATTTTGCGTACCCTGGTGACGCTTCCCGTTGTTGCAGGTATCGCCCATTTGATTTTCTAACGGATGATAGCGCGCGAGTAAAACACAATGACGTCTCACTCGATGAAGGGTGAGGCGTTTTTTTTAAAAAGGGAGACGGGATGAAAATTGTGACATTGCACGGCTTATACATGCACGGCATCTTTTTGATCCCCCTGTGTGAGCGGCTGGAAAAACAGGGCCATCAGGTGCTGAACCTTTCGTATAACACCTTGAACCCAGACTTCGATGAGATAAACGCTAAAATTGATGCGTTTATTGGCCAAGCGCCCGCCATTCTTATTGGTCACTCAATGGGTGGGCTGATTATTCGACGCTACCTTGAGCGTCAAACCGAGCGCCTCTCGTCGGGCACGATAAACGTTCGTGCGGTGATCACCTTAGGGACTCCGCACCAAGGTGCCCAACTTGCTCGTTTATTTGGTGACCTTGGGTGGGGCGGCTGGTTATTTCAACGTAGTGAGCACCTGTTGATCCCAGATACCGTTACCCCTTGGGTCGACTTGCCACCGTTACACAGCCTCGCCGGAGATTGTCCCTTCGGCCCCGCGGCTATGCTGTTAAAAAAACAAGTCTGTGATGGCACCGTGTTGGTCGAAGAAACAAAAATCGAAGGCATGACTAGCCACGATGTGTACCCGGTTACCCACATTGCCTTACTATTCTCACGCCGGGTGAGCGATAAAGTGAGCGCGATTATTGAGAGCTATCGACCCGCCTGCGAAAAAGCCGGCGAGCCGAGGGACTAAGCGAACGACGTTTTACTGGGTAGATGAATGGGTAACTTGGTAGATAAGTGAGTAGTATCGGATTATCCTCACCATCAATACAAGGGCTCTTCATTGGTTAGCCATTTGGCGACAAAGCTGCCATCAGGATCGTATTGCGCGGCTTGCTTGTCGAGATTAAATCGGCGGCTGCCGCGGGGATCAGCCCCTACACCCGCCAAATATTGCCAATTGCCATAGTTGGCCGCCACATCAAAATCAATCAGCTGCTGCTCAAAATACGCCGCGCCATAACGCCAATCGATCCCAAGCTCGTGAATTAAACAGCTGGCGACTAACTGGCGACTACGGTTAGAGATCCACCCAGTGTGTTTTAACTGACGCATGGCGGCATTCACAATCGGGAAATCGGTACTGCCTTCGCGCCATGCCATAAAGGCTTCAGCATAAAACGTGGTTAGAGGACGTTTATTGGCGATACCTTTAAAGCGGAAAAAGCGCGCACCGTAGTGATACAGCATCCACTGAAAATATTCGCGCCATAACAACTCAAAATACAACCAATAGGTCGATTCATTCTGCTCGACATTGCGCTCATAGCGGTTTAACTCCGCTGCCGCCCAACGTACCGACAAGCAGCCGTTGGCCAGCCAAGCCGATAAACGCGAAGAAAACGCCCACCCATCAAGACCATTACGCGTTTCTTTATAACGCTGGACCCGGTGCGTATCCCATAAGAAATGATTCAATTGGGCGCGGCCGGCAATTTCACCGCCTTGATACGGGGAAATGCGACGGTCGGACAGTGGTGCCGGCTCAGATGTCATGCCAGCCAAGGGCGCCGGTAATGACTCAGGCACCGGCAAGGGTAATCGCGGTTGGATCCCTTTCTTTTCGACCGCTTTACGAAACTGCGTAAACGTTGGCGGGATATCAGGTAAATCAAACGGCAACTGGTGTTGTGTAAACAGCGTATGCGCATCGGACACCACCACCCGCTGCGGAAAGCGGCTGACTAAGGTGTCTACCTGATGGCGCTCACGCGTACCAGGATGGTCGGTGACGCCAATCAGATCAAACTCATGATCCATACAAAGGTTCGCCACCACTTCCAGCGGGTTGCCCGTACGAATAATCAGCTTTTGCCCCATGGCATCTAAGGCGCGGTGCAGCTCCGTTAAGCTTTGCCACAAAAATGCCTCGCGCTGAGGGCCCAAATGCTTGCTTTGAAAATGATCTGCACGTGACCAGCTCGGATCAATCACAAACACACAGGTCAGCGTGTCACAGCTTGAGGCCAAATTAGCGAGCGCAGGATTGTCGTGTATTCGAAGGTCGTGGCGAAACCACATGAGTCCACGTTGCATACCAATCTCCTTTTTGTCACCAATACGCTGTGATACCAGTATCGGATTGCTTACACAGTATGGCTGCTTAGTAATTAAACAGCCATACGATAAAGTGGATGATCGGGCATCGCAGGGAAGGGGGCTGGGCTATCGGGCGGTTAGATTTGGCGCTGACGCTGCGCCCACATCCCGATAAAGATAAAGGTCGCCACTAAGCCGGCAAACAGCCAATGATCAGGCCATCCACGCATTTTACCCGCAAGCCACGGCGACACCGCTATAATGAAAGCGCCGTAACCAAAAGCATTGATTGCCACAAATACCAGAGTACGAACAATAAAATGGTGTCCGGTTAATAAACGGCGTAGGGTACGGTTAATGTCATTACCAAACACCACCAAAAGCGACGCGACAATAGCCATCGCAATATCATTTAGCCAAGGCGTTAACCACGCACCGGCCTGAGAGAGCCAAGAGATTAAAATATTCATAATGATAAACACTGTGTAGAATGCGGCTAGGTTACTGATTTCTGCTGGCGACTTCCAGCGCTGACTGAGGCGGCACTCGGTTGGGCCGCATCCGGTTGGGCTACAGCTGGCGCGCACGACGTAAGGAGAAAGCATGAAGATCGCATCGATCGGGCTTGGCGACATTGCCCAGAAAGCGTATCTACCCTTATTGGCCAACTGGCCAGGATTAGATTGGGTCTTGTGTAGCCGTGATAGCCAAAAGTTGGCTGCGCTCGCACATCAATATCGGGTGACGAACACGGCCACCGACATCCATGAATGCTTGGCGCTTGGTGTGGATGGGGTGATGATCCATAGCGCGACCGACTCGCATGCGGCCTTGATTCGTCCCTGCCTCGAAGCTGGCGTGCCGGTATTTGTTGATAAACCCGTTGCCCCTTCAGGCGCAGACGTTGAAACCTTATTTAACTTGGCTGAGCAACACCAAACGCCGTTGTTTGTCGGGTTTAATCGCCGTTATTTGCCACTGTTAAACACCCACCTGAACGATCAGCGTCCGGAAGATGAGTTAGGCACACCGTTGTTATCGTTGCGCTGGGAAAAACACCGCCATGCGCTGCCTGATGCACCACGCCGCTTTATTTTTGATGACTTTATTCATCCGCTCGACAGTATTAATGTACATGGCGACATGAGTATTGATGATTTAGACGTGTTCGCGCAATTTGGTGAAGGGTTACTCGGCCGATTAGATGTGCGCTGGCACCGTGATAATAGCTTGTTTGAAGCCAGCATGAATCGCCAATACGGTGCCACCAAAGAAACCATTGCCGCTGCGTATCGTAATGAGTGCTATTTTTTTGATGGCTTTACCCGAGGCGAACGCATGCAAGACAACGTGATCACTCAACTTAGCCTCCCAGATTGGACCGGTATGCAGGCGAGCAAAGGATTTGAGGCAATGCTAACTCACTGGTTTGAGGTGGTCAGCGCAGGCTGGGTTGAAACCTCACTGACTCAGCGTAACGTCTCAACCCATTGGACCGCCGACGATCTTGTGGTGTACTGCGACGCATTGCGCGATAGTGACTAAATCGAACATGCCGTTCCCGTCGCGCAGCAGGATTAAACTTGCGCTGTCTCAGTTTGTGGCTCGCCGGTTAAATAGGGCATTAACAATGCACGCACATTTAAGGTGACATCCAACTTCGCGGCCAGTAAATACAAGCCCGCAATTTTACGATGCAAAAACAACGCATCGGCCGGCGGCGTATGCCAATAGCCTTGCTCCATACTCAAGGCGACGCCGCGATTACGTAAGCGCGTGGCTAAGTCTGCTTGCCCAAACGCAAATGGCGCATCGGCAGCAATGGGCTCACAAGCGGTGTTCACCAGCTCAAGCACGCTGGCCTTTTGCTCGGGTAAAATATGCTCAGCAAAAAAGCCAATCTGAGTCAGCGCCGCTTCAATCCCTGCATTATCTTTTTCTATCGCCGCCAAAAACAGCTTGCGATAGCCATCGGTAAACGTCGGTGCATACTGACGCGTGGCGCCAAAATCGAGCAATACCACGCGGCCCGTGTCTGGCTGATACAAGTAGTTAGCGAAGTTCGGATCGGTTTGCACCTCCCCAAACATAAACACCTCTTCAAACAGCAATTGGAACAAACGACTTACCACCCGCTGGCGTACCGCTTCTGAAGCACAGTCAAGCTGCTCAATGGGTTCACCCGCCATATAACTCATGGTTAGAATGCGATCCGAGGTAAGGGCTGCATATACCTTAGGCACCACTAAGCCGTCAGCGTCTTTTAAATGGGTACCAAACCGGATAAGCGACTGCGCTTCTTTCAGGTAATCGGCTTCGTCATGCAACTGTTGCTTGGCTTCATCGAGCAAAGCTTGGTAGTTCGCCTCTTTGGGGATAAGGCCACTCAAACGCAGCAGAGTGATGACATTGTCGACATCGCTATCAATGCTGTCTTTGATGCGTGGATATTGTACTTTCACTGCCACTTTGTCACCGGCATCGGTATACGCTTCGTGCACTTGACCAATGGAAGCTGACGCGATGGGAGAGAAGCGAAAATGGGTAAATTCTGCTTGCCAATTGTCGCCCCATTGTTCGTTAAGCACGGCTTTAAGCTGTTTTGGCGGCATGGGCGTGGCATGATTACGCAACCGCGCGAGCAGATCGCTGAGCTCTGGCGGGATCAAATCGCCCGCATCCATCGACAACAGTTGACCCACCTTCATCGCCGCGCCGCGTAAATCTGCCAATTTATCGGCCACGTGGGCAATATTGGCCGGTGACATCACCAAATCTTTACGACTTGGCCGATTTCCCTGCGCAAACTGCTTCGTGCCTTCCCACGCAACATTCGACGCCACTCGCCCGGCTATTGAAGCCAACGCCCCAAAACGAGACCATTTACCATGCGGAACCTTGCTGCTTTTCATAACCATCTCCTTATCACCCACTAAATGTACGGTATAAACCGAGGAATGGTTTGGTTGGGGGTTTTGGTTGGACATTCCAACATTGTTTGTTCCTACGCTTCCACCCAGTAAGGTATAAGCTTCCCGGGTTGTTCAATATACCATCATCCGATTTGTAGTGTGATCTAACAACTGGAGTAGGAAATTGCCTACATATACACTTAGCCGCAACATAAAAGATGCCTCGAACAATACAGTCGCTATTGTGTACGAAGCCGGCTGATTTCTCGTTCCCGCACAGGTACGAAAGAAGGCATAAAAAACAGGAATGTTTATTAATATGGTTAAGAAAAACACAAGTATCATCGGCAAATTGCTGTTCGGCATTGCATTCTTTTTGAAATGGGCTTGGCTCTTAACGCTATTTTTATTAGGCCTATTCGTCTATGCGTTGACACCTTTCGAGGTTTTTGAATACGCCTTTTCTTTCACAGAGATCGATCTAATCGAGACACTGTTTTTAGTTTTCTTAGTGGTATTTTTTTATCATTACATAAAGCGTTGCCGGCAGATAGATGTACCAATCGTAAGAAAAATTATCACGCCGTGGGTGCATCAGGCTTATGTATTTTTACTAGTGGTTTCTGTGTTTGTGGTAAACAAGAAATATTTTCATTTTAATTGGGAACATTATGCCAGACTACCTTTGGTTGATTTATTATCTTATCTGTTGATGGCAGCCACCTTCCTTTATAGCTATTATCGAATCAACACGCTTGCCAGAGCTAAAAATCAAACCAGCGAAATTAACCGCGAAGGAGTTGCAGAATGAGAGTCGCTTGTTATTTAGTATTGTGTCTTTTATGCGTTGCTCAGCCCAGCTACGCGTTAATACATTCGGATGCTAAAGCAGGCAGTGCCGAATTTTTGGTCTCCGCCTGCCAAGAATATATCGAAATCTATGATAAGAAAGATGATCCCCATTTTGGTGCCTTTCTTACCACATCGAAGGAAGAAAGCTTCCGTGCAGGATATTGCTTAGGAGCACTCATGAATGTCGACAACATTTGCACTAGTTATGTCTCGCGGTCTGTTTATAGAGCCGCAGAGGTGGTCGCCTCTGTGGGGCTTGATGATACCTATTCTGAAGCTCGGTTGTTGGAGCGTGCTATATGTCGTTAATGAATACCAATGAAGCAGTGAAAAGTCTATTTGGAGTGGAAGGAAGCCAGAACCTTCGCTCAAAAGCGAATAGTTACGTGCGCAACAAGGTCATCCCGCCTGCGTGGGTGCGAAAAGAAGAGTTTAGTGACGCGAGCATAAACAAGCGTGGAAAAACGAATTTGACCTCGCAAGGGCAAGACTGCTTGTTTAACGCACTTGTGTTAGATGCTTTTTTTAGTGACACCAAATTCGTCAAAAAAGTATTTGAWGATTCCTCCGCTCGCACCGAAAGCGCCACCTTATGCGAAGAGATCTTGCTCAACGCGCAATCTGTTCAGTCGACTGCACATTTAACTCAGGCGGCACAGCAGTTTATCGGTGAGATGCAAAATGATGAGTTCAAATTGCGAGAACAGCGTTTAACGAGTCCCTTTCACGATCAACGCTTACCCAATGCGGATATGGAGATGTATAACACAGGGCTGCTTCATCAATTGCTTAGAGATCAGCGATTGTCACTGTCATTGAAAGAGCAAATTCTCTTTCACTGGTTCGAGCAAGATCTGACAAAAGCGGCACAACTTGCCGAGCAAGTCGATAGTGCCTTGATGGATCGTGATCGCGGTTTAGCTGCGCTGGTGAGTCGGGTGAATCAAGAGTATCAAGAGGCTCTGCGCTTTACGTCGTTGCTAAACAGTTTACCCGAGTAAAAAAAAGCTTTTTTGTGCATTGCACAAATCAACACTACTTCTGTCACCCAGAAGGAGTAGTGTTATGAACAAAGCAAATCAACTCGTTATCAATTACCACATTACTGAGAAGTGCAATTACGACTGCCATTACTGCTATGCAAAATGGGCAAAGCCTAATGAGCTCCACCGAAATATAGACGATATGCGGTCGCTGCTTTTCAAGCTAGCGCAGTACTTCTTTTCACCAAATCCTATTAAGAAAGAGTTACAGTATCAACGTGTTAGGCTAAATTTTGCAGGTGGAGAGCCTTTGCTTTTAAAGCAACGCTTTATTGACGCATTGGATTATGCCATCGAGTTAGGCTTTGATACATCTATTATTACGAATGGCCATTTAATTACAGACCAATTTATTGAGGCGCATAGCCACAAGCTCCAATTACTGGGAGTTAGTTATGATGCTTGCGACCTCGAGCGACAGCAGATTATTGGTCGCAAGACAGCTGCGGGTCATGCGTTATCTTCCCACCGACTAGAATCAATTTTTACCCAAGTAAAACACTACTCACCTCACACCGAACTCAAAGTTAATACTGTCGTCAATACGTTTAATATTGAAGAAGATTTCACCACTTTAATGGCACGCATTCAGCCCCATAAATGGAAGGTACTGCGGGTATTACCTGTGTTTGATTCAGTTCAAGCCATCACGGACCAACAATTTCAAACGTTTGTTGATCGACATCGTTCCGTGTCTTATTGCATGTCTGTTGAAGATAACGACTCAATGACCAATTCGTACCTTATGCTCAGTCCTGATGGTGCATTTTTCCAAAACGGGAATGATGGGCAAGGTTACTTTAAAAGCCGTTCATTGCTTACCACGCCTGTTGACGTTGCGTTAGCGGAAACCGGATTTGATGCCGAGAAATTTTCGCAACGTTATCAGTAGGGAGGGGAGCATGACAAAGGAAATTATAAGCGATGGTGTTAGCGTTCAAATCATCATGCCTAAAGCCTCTTCTCGAATACTCCATCAAGCTGAAGAGGTGGTGGTAAAAATATTGGATCACAAGATCTCGCCAGGCATGCACCCAAAGGTTATTCAGACGAACAAGGACTGGCTAAGTTATCGCGTTAATCGAAAATATAGACTGTTGGTAAAGCGCTCTTGCATTTCTACCGGCCCATATCACTGTATGAGCCATAAAGAATTTGATCGATGGGCGAGTAAACGTTGGATTAAAGCTCCGAAACGAAAGAAACTTCCCAGATACAGAGTAATATGGTCTAAATAACGCTAGTCCTGCTCGTTCCCGCATGGGAGCGAGCCAAACCCACACCACGATATGACACGGTTCCTGCCGGTTACATGACACTTCAACCAGTATCACAGCCTCGCTAATTAAGCGTAGTGTAATCGATATAAAACAGCGGGTTAGATTTTATCCTGTCTAGCAAAGTATTATGGATAGCGCGGTGAAAACCATTGCTGAAAGCGATCAAGAATGTCAACGCATGGCAACCACCTCGGCTGACACTGGCAAGCGAATCACCGAAGTCAGAGACCATTTACCATGCGGAAGCTTGCTGCTTTTCATAACCATGTCAGGTGCGTTAGCGAGTATTGAAGCGGCTTTAATGACTAAAGCTGCTGATGTCTCAATTAGCGTAGTCGCTAGTCGAGCTGTAGGAACAACATTAGCAGGTGTCACAGCTTCTTTTTATGCTGGGGCGATTATTGGTTTCAGCGTTGAGAGCGTCAACAAGAGAGACGTCATACAGTGGTGAAGAGCTTAAAAAAGCTTTTCAAGAGCTTGGTTTTGCGGATAATGCTTTACGCCAACCAAACAGCCACAACTTGCTAAGGAATCAATAACCATGCGCCGACTAAAGGATCGATCGTTATTAATCCTCGTTGCATTGATCGCAGCGGTAGGTGCTTATGCCTTTTGGAACACGTTAGGGGAGTTCGCGTTAATAATCTTCCCACTTATCGCGCTATATGCCTACGTGGTGGAACGGCCGAAGTTCAAACAATGATTTTTCGTGTCAATAAATACCCTCATAGTAAACAATACAGCGACCCAAGTTGAGACAGCGAATATTGAACTTGTTCCCTCGCAGGAGCATGGGAACGATCAGGAACAACCCTCTTCTCAATTCGCCTATTAGTTGTGATATTCTTTCGCTTTACAACGGTCATTTTAGCGGTATCATTTTCACGCAAACGTTTACGTGATTATTTTATACTCTATTGAGAGGGTTTCATGCTATCTGATGTCGAAATCTGTCGTAACACCACACTGACTTCCATTTCTACCATTGCCAAGCAAGCCGGTTTGCTTGAAGCAGAGTTTGAAACCCAAGGCAGCCACAAAGCCAAAGTCTCTCTCAATTGTTTGAAGCGCCTCGCGCCTAATCAAACTGGCAAGTTGGTCGTGGTCACCGCTATTACTCCAACGCCGCTGGGCGAGGGTAAAACGGTGACCACTATCGGCCTGGCGCAAGGGTTAGCGAAACTCAACCAATCCGTGACCGCTTGTATTCGTCAACCTTCGATGGGGCCGGTATTTGGGGTAAAAGGCGGCGCGGCTGGAGGCGGTTATTCGCAAGTGGCCCCGATGGAAGAGCTAAACCTGCATTTAACCGGTGATATTCATGCCGTCACTGCTGCACACAATTTGGCCGCTGCCGCGATTGACGCGCGCATCTATCACGAGCAGCGCTTGGGCTATGACGACTTTGAAGCTCGAAGCGGACTAAAAGCGTTAAACATCGATCCGAATCGCGTGGTGTGGAAGCGGGTCATGGATCATAACGATCGCGCCTTACGTATGGTTACTGTGGGCAAAAATGAGCCGGGAAAAACCATTAATGGCTATGAGCGAGAGGGCGGATTTGATATCTCGGCCGCCTCCGAACTCATGGCTATTTTGGCGTTGGCGAGCGATCTTCGCGATTTGCGTCAGCGCATCGGCCGCATAGTGTTGGCTTATAGCCATACCGGTGAGCCGATCACCACCGAAGATTTACAAGTGGCCGGCGCGATGGCGGTGAGTATGAAGGAAGCGATTGAACCCACCTTGATGCAAACCCTAGAAGGCGTGCCGACGCTAATTCATGCCGGCCCCTTTGCCAATATTGCCCATGGTAATTCGTCGATTATTGCCGATAACATTGCCCTTAAGCTGGGTGATTATACCGTCACCGAGGGGGGATTTGGCTCAGACATGGGATTTGAGAAGGCATGTAACATCAAAGCGCAAGCATCCGGTAAAGCACCAGACTGCGCGGTGATTGTGGCCACATTACGTGGCTTAAAAGCCAACTCAACGCACTATAACTTTTTGCCTGGGCAACCACTACCAGAATCACTTTTTGTGGATGATCATGAAGCATTGGTGGCAGGGTTTGAAAACCTGAAGTGGCACATCAACAATGTAAATCAATATGGTGTGCCGGCGGTGGTCGCAATCAACCGTTTCCCGCAAGATAGCGATGCTGAGCTTGCGACATTAAAAGCCATGATCGAGGCGTTACCCAACCAGGTACAAGTTGCCGTCAGTGAGGGCTTTGCTCACGGCGGCGAGGGCACGCGTGAACTGGCAAAGAAAGTCATGGCTCAATGTGCCGCTCCTTCGACCTTTAGGCCTTTGTATTCAGCCGATCAATGCTTAGAAGAAAAGCTGATGGCCGTGGCTGAAGTCGGGTACGGTGCAGGGAGTGTCACGCTCAGTGATGTTGCTAAGCAGCAGCTGCAACAATTTAAGCAACAAGGCCTTGATGATTTAGCTGTGTGTTTGGCGAAAACGCCGCTGTCAATTTCAACGGATGGCACGATTAAAGGCGCGCCGCAAGGGTTTGATGTACCGATCCGCGAGTTGAAATTGTGTGCCGGTGCCGGATTTGTCTATGCCTTATGCGGCAATGTGATGACCATGCCCGGATTGCCGGAAAAACCGGCGTTTATGAAACTTGACCTCGATGATGAGGGTAATATTGTTGGGTTGAGTTAATGGTGCCCCTCGCGAAAGCCGCTGTTATCAGCGGCTTTTTTGTTTTTGCTAGACGCGGCCACGTTTGTGATTTTCGTCACGGTAGCCTGATGTGGTATCCTCTTCGGCTTCAATTCTCCCACCGACTGTGAGCCTGACTTGAAAAAAATCGCGGTTTTTGTCGACGTTCAAAATATCTACTACACCACACGCCAAGCCTACGGGCGCCAGTTTAACTATCGCCAGTTGTGGCACACGCTGAGCCAAATGGGTGAAGTGGTTACCGCGTATGCTTATGCCATTCGTCGTGATGATGATCAGCAAATCAAATTTCAAGATGCGCTGCGGCACATTGGCTTTACCGTGAAGCTCAAACCTTATATTCAACGCGCCGATGGTAGCACCAAAGGCGATTGGGATGTGGGCATTGCCATTGATGTGATGGAAGCTGCGCCGGATGTCGATACCGTGGTTCTGCTCTCTGGTGATGGCGACTTTGATTTGCTGATGAACAAAATTCGCGAGCGCTATCATACCGAAGCCTTCGTGTTTGGAGTGCCTGCGTTAAGTGCCAACTCCCTCGTGAATAGCGTTGATCGCTTTATTCCCATTGACGATAGCTTATTGCTGTAGAGCCGATTAAGGCTGAGGGAATCCATTCCGTTTTGAATTTGATGTTGAGGTAAGTTGACGATGTACAAATTAATCGCCCTAGATATGGATGGCACCTTGTTAAACAGCGATAAAGAAATATCGGCTGAAAACAAACAGGCCATTGCCCGCGCGCGTGACAAAGGGGTGGCCGTGGTGTTGGCATCTGGCCGTCCGCTTGAAGGCATGCAACCTAAGCTGGATGAGTTGGATATTCATTCAGATAAAGACTTTGTGCTGTATTACAACGGCTCGATGGTGAAAAACGTGGGGACTGACGAGGTGATCTTGCAAAAGGGGCTAGACGGTAAAGCTGCCAAAGCGCTCGCTCTACATGCTGAAGCATTAGGTGCCTATGTGCATGCCTTTAGTACCGAGCACGGATTGATCACCCCTGCGCTCAACCCGTATACCGACATTGAGGCCAACATCAACGGGCTTGATATCACCGTGATGGATTTCGAGACTCTAAGCGATGATCACCCCATTATTAAAGTGTTGATGGTGGCGGAGCCAAGCAAGTTAAATGAAGTGATCAGTGCTTTACCCGCAGCGCTGCGCGAGGAGTTTACGGTGGTGCAAAGTGCGCCCTTCTTCCTTGAATTTCTAAACCCGGCAAGTCATAAAGGGGCGGGGGTCGCTGCAATTGCAGAACACTTAGGTATTCACCCCGACGAAGTGATCTGCATGGGCGATGCAGAAAATGACCATGCGATGTTGGAATATGCGGGTCTTGGAATTGCCATGGCTAATGCGATGGAAGCAACCAAGCAAATCGCGGATTATATTACCGAAAGTAACGATAACCACGGTGTCGCTAAAGCAATCGAAAAGTTTGTCTTAGCGGTAGATAGCTCAGTGGCGTAATTGTAGATACCATCTCTCCGAACCATCCGTAAAGGGTTATGTAACCACTTGCGGGTGGTATTCGCTTTGATGTTTTACAACACCAAAACAAATCTGTACCAGCTTGCGCATTCCAGCTCCTAAAGCCTGCATTTTACTTTTACCGTTTTCCATTAGGCGCTGATATTGTACCTGGATATCCGGGTTATATCTCAAGC